>DZCE01000095.1 GCA_022736375.1 Arcobacter nitrofigilis
GCTAATCTCTACTCCTATACTATCTATGTTCTCAAATGGGTTTGAAATCCTAGCCGTTTCGATACATACCATATGCAAGTAATCATCATTTGACATATCAGCTATATTTTTCACACCTTCCTGCCATGGATTCCACGCCACTACATCACTGTGGTTGTCATGCTTTACAATTAACTTGTCACCTAGTAGCGTTTCGCTCAGGTTATGAGGATATATTCTGTCAATAGCCTTGTCAATTAGCAGCACTTCATCAGTGGCGGACACCAGCTCATCATTTAGCAGGCTATCTATGTAGCTTTTACCTAATCCACTAATCCACTCTTCTCGTACATTAGCCGAGTAAAGATATGTGTGCAGTGCTCCTGTGGTTGCTACTGGTGCATCTATCTTTAGTCTGAGGGTACAAGTTTCACATAGATACATATCAAGAGTTAGCTTGAATGAATGATTCCATATGGCTCTACTAGCATCACTATCTCGCAATGCCCATCTAAGTAAAACACCGTTATCGCTATCTATGCGACTTTCTAACTCCCAGTCTGTAATTCGTGCAAATCCATGTGATGGACTCTGCTCTTTGCCAAACCATGGCCAACATATCGGTATCCCACCACGAAAAGGCTTGCCGTGGATATATGTATCAATGGGCGCTGACCACAAAAATGGCTCTTTACCATTTGGCTGGAAATGGATAATCTGTGCACCCTGCTCTAGTATAGTAGCACTGAATAGTTGGTGGTTGATTTCCAAAAGATTATAATTCATTATATTGTATCAAATCTCTTTTTGAGCGTAGATTCAGTGTAGAAAGTCCCAAATGGCACGAGAGAAAGTATGAAGAACTTTATGGCATCTCTTGTGGCGAATATTTTGGCATTATAAGTATTGACAAGGCTAATAACAAACCATATAAACAGACCACCGTGAATCATACCTGCTATCTTGGTAGCCATAGGTATACCATAGACATACTTGAGTGGCATCGCTATAAATAGAAGTGCTAGAAATGAGTAGCCCTCTACTTTGTTTATAAATCTAAAGTCTTTTAATATTTTCATGATGATTTCTATCCATTTTAATAGTTTTTTGGAGTATATCAAAAGTTGCTTAAGTTGCTTTGGTTGACTAATATATGATTTTTTGTTTTTTCTGCTCTTATGTCAATATAAACTCTATAACTGTATAATAATAGTAATCAATTACATAAAGGCACGAAAATGGCTATACAACACACCGTGCAAGAAAAAGGCGAACTGCTAGATTTTTTATTTCAAGCACTAGAAGGTATGAGCAAAAAGACCGTAAAGCAAAGGCTAGTTAATGGCACGATAAGTGTCAACGGCTTTGTTATCACAAAACACAATCAGATTGTCAATATTGGTGACATTATAGAGCTTCACAGTGCCAAAAAACCTGTAATTCAGACGCATGAGAGGGCACCGAAACTTGACATCATATATCGTGATGAACACATAATAGCTATCAATAAACCTGCTGGTTTGCTATCAGTAGGCACGACTAGCGAAAACAAGCTCCATGCCCTATATATGCTTCGCTCACAGCTAGGTGTTGGTAAAGACAGAGAAGAGGCGAAACTCTGGCCAGTTCACAGGCTAGATAGAGATACATCTGGAGTGCTACTCTTTGCGACTAGCAAGATGATTCGTGAAACGATAATGACCGATTGGGCAAACTGCGAAAAGCTATATCTAGCAGTGGTCGTTGGGACTCCAAAAGGCTTGGGTGGCACGATAAATCAACCAATCAGAAGCGATGAAAATGAATATCGTATGCATGTAGGCAAACACCCAAATGCAAAACCAGCCGTCACCCACTACAAAGTCAAAAAAAGCACAGAAAAACGCTCCCTCATAGAGGTCAAGATAGATACAGGTAGACAACACCAAATCAGGGCTCATATGGCATGGCTAGGCAATAGTGTCGTTGGCGATGAGAGGTATGGCAAAAAAGGTCCTAGGCTGGGACTGCATTCATACAGACTATCCATCACGCACCCTGTGAGCAAAGAGCCAATGGTATTTGAGGTAGATGCTCCAAAAGACTTTTACGTCCTTATGGAACAATAGGATATAATATCGCAAAGGATATACCATCAAAGCATTTGAAAAATTAAATCTACACCCAGATATACTAAAAGCCATCGAGTTTATGAAGCTTGAGCAGACCACCGCCATACAAAACAAAGTCGTACCACTGGCTATGCGTGGAGTGGATGTATTAGGAGCTAGTAAATCAGGCACTGGCAAGACTCTAGCCTATATATTGCCACTCCTTAATAAGCTACAAAAAGTAGTAAAAAAAGATGAAAAAGTACTCCGTGCATTAATCATCGTACCGACCATCGAGCTAGTTGACCAAGTCTCACGAACTATCTCAGATATTGGAAAATATCTAGAAATAAAACATGTAAAAATCCAAGGCGGAATGCCAAAAACAACACAACTCTCTAGGCTCTCTGCTGGCGTGGATATAGCAGTAGCAACTCCTGGGCGTTTACAAAGCTTTATTGGCGATAAAAAAATAAACCTAGAGCATATCAACACTGTGATATTAGATGAAGCCGATACTATGCTTGAATTAGGTTTTCTAGAAGAGATAAAAGCCATACTAAAACAGTGTAAACAACCTAGACAGATGATGATGTTCTCAGCTACTATCTCACAAAATATTAAAAGTCTAGCCAAAGAATTTATGAGAGATACTGCAGTAGTTGAGGTGAGTAGTCGTCGTGATGTAGTGGATTTCATCGCACACCGTGCCTACAAAGTAGATAAAAAACGCAAAAATGAACTAGTGGTAAAACTCATACAAGATATGGGTCTAAATCAAGTGCTTTTATTTGCAAGCACAAAAGCATCTGCTAATAAAATATATGAATACCTCAAAACACAAAATATTCGCACCTCTATCATGCACGGTGATATAGACAGAGGAGCTAGAGCAAAATCTCTAGCACTTCTAAAGAGTGGCAAAACACAAGTCCTAGTAGCCACAGATGTGGCAGCTCGTGGCATAGATATCAAAGAGCTTGATATGGTTATCAATTTTGAGATGCCAGAAAGCACAGATGAGTTCACTCACAGAGTAGGCAGGACTGGGCGAGCGAACCATAAAGGTTCTGTAATATCATTGCTTACTATACATGATTATGATTTTTTTACAAAGATGGAAAAACACCTAAAGCTCAACATCAAAAGAGATTCATATGAAGGCTTTGAGCTTACGGATAGACAGCCTAGACAAAAAAGGCAAATAAAAAAAACGCTGAGTGAGAAAAAAGGCTACATAGACTACGACAAAAAACGAATGTACACCTATGCTGCACAGAAAGCTGCACGGAAAAAAGATGTGAAAAAGAAGAGCTAGATTTTATGATTTGGCTATAATGCCATTATGAATAACGATAAAATAACTCTCAAAACCATCTTTACGCTAATACTTGACAAAAAACCATCTCTAATTTATGGGCAACTACTTACTATTTTAGCCATCATAGTAAGCGTTCCTATTCCTCTAATGCTTCCTGTTATGGTGGACGAAGTGCTACTACACAAGCCGTCTTACATAGTTCACTCCATAGATGCTATTTTGGGAAGTATGAGTCCTTTTTACTATATAGCCATTGTCGCTTTTATGGTGATATTTTTGCGTTTTGTCTACTTCTTTTTTGGTGTAGTTATCACTCGTATTTTTACTAAAATATCCAAATATGTTACTTTTATGATACGAAAAAGATTAATCGAACACCTAAAAATAGCATCAATGAATGAGTACGAGATATTAGGGAGTGGTGCGATTACTTCAAATCTCGTGACAGATGTCAACACTATTGACAACTTTATTATTGCCAGTGTGAGCCGTTTTGTCGCTTCTGTATTAACGCTCGTAGCAGTTGGGATTGTCATGATTGCGATTGATCCTCTACTTGGCTTGCTAATCCTTATTATCCAACCACTCATAATGCTAGTGAGCAAACAAATGTCAAAGCGGGTCGGTGGACTCAAAAAAGAAGAGAATGCAGCTATTGAGAAATTCCAAGACAATTTGGGCGAAACATTAGATTTATACGGACAAATAAAGGCTAGCAATAAAGAAGATTATTTCTTTAGAAATGCAACTGACGCAGCAGCAAAAGTGCAAAAGACCTCAAATGAATATGGTTTTAAAAGTGTAGTTTACGAAAAGCTATCTTATACTATATTTTTGACGGTATTTGAGCTTTTGAGGGCATCTGGACTTTTGTTAGTGGCGTATAGTGACCTTAGTATTGGTATGATGTTTGCCATGTTTGGGTATATTTGGTTTATGATGACCCCTGTTCAAGATATGATATCCATGCAGTATAATTATAGCTCAGCAATGGCGGCACTCAATAGAATCAACAAAATCCTAACTCTAAAAACTGAAAAAAATGGCACAGGCATCATAGATGAAGTGGATGTAAATATCTCCATTAGAAATCTAAACTTTTCATACACACCAGACAAAGAGATTTTAAGAGATATAAGCTTTGATATCAAATCTGGCTCAAAAATAGCACTCATCGGTGCAAGTGGTAGTGGAAAGACAACTCTAGCACAAATAATCTCTGGCTTTTACGAAAAGAATAGTGGCTCGCTTGCTTACAATGGTATAGAGATAGAAGAGCTTGACAAACATTCTATTAGAAGCAAAATATTTTTAGTACTTCAAATGCCTATACTTTTCAATTCCACTCTGCGTTTTAATATCACAATGGGAGATGAAAGCATAAGCGATGAGAAAATAAAATCAGCTCTAGAGATAGCACAACTAGCCCAAATGCTTAATGGCATGAAAGATGGGCTTGATACTATCGTAGGGCGACACGGCATCAGACTATCAGGTGGACAACGACAAAGGCTTAGTATCGCTAGAATGATTATTGCTAATCCTAGTGTAGTAATATTTGATGAATCAACCTCTGCTCTAGATGTGCATACTGAAGCAAAACTATTTAACGCTCTTGCTCCTATACTAAAGGACAAAACAATTATCACCATAGCTCATAGGCTTAGTACAGTGAAAAGTGCTGATATAATTTATGTGTTAGATGATGGTAAAATCGTCCAAAGTGGCTCACATATTGAACTAGATATGCAAGAGGGTCATTATAATGAATTTGTCAAAAATCAGTTGAGATAACTTTTTATTTATGCGTGCTTCGCAT
>DZCE01000263.1 GCA_022736375.1 Arcobacter nitrofigilis
CCAATACTTTCATGATTAGAGAACTCTATATACTCATTCCCTTTTTCAATGTATATGTCATTTATGGTATATCCACTATACACATCTCTTCCATTTGAGAGTGCATACAAATCACTACCGTCTTTAACCGTAATTTCTTTTCGTGTTGTCGTTCCTTTTTGGTTAATATCCATCTCAATTTTCGCACTTCTTGGATTTGCTTTAACACTTAAAAGTTTGATATAGGCGTTGTTGAAACTGTCATCAATCCTTACATTCGCCACTTCTATCTGCTTGACCAACTTTTGCTCATACGCATCGATACTATCAAGCTTGTACATAAGGTTAAATTTTTCTATGTGTGTAGCACTGTATCGCAATCTACAAAGAGGATTTAACTTCTCAATGGCTTCTTTTGCCTTATCTGTATTATCAACACTTTGAGGCTCATCTATAATCACGATAGGATTGGTTGAGGCAATAAAATCTATCGGTTTTTCCCCATTTAATCTATCGTTATTTCTGTGGATAATATTTGCACTTGTATGTTTAGTTGTATCTACAAAACTTTTTCTAAAAGCATCTATGTTTATAACCATAATTCTTATTTCACTACTTGTTGCAAAATCTCTTACTTGTTCAAGGTTTGAACTGTCATAAATAAAATAATCGTAGTTTATATTGTCAAATTCTCCTTTGAAGTGTTCTTTTGTAATCTCCAAAGTCTTATAAGTTCCCTCTTTGATAGCGATAGACGGCACAACGATAATAAATTTTGTAAATCCATATTTGCGATTAAGTTCAAAGATACTTTTGAGATAAACATAAGTTTTTCCAGTGCCTGTTTCCATCTCCACTGAAAAATCCATACTGGAGAGCTTATGTGATTGTGGTAGTCCATTTGATAATTGGATATTTTGAATATTGCTTAATATCTCATCATCAAGTAGCTCAAGGCGATTTCCGATACCCAAATCATTATAATCGTACATATTTTTTTGCCCTTTTGAACCAGTATTAAAAACCGTAAAGTTACTTTGGCAAATCTCTTGCCCTTCAAAGATACCCACTATTGAGTTTATAGCTCGTTCTTGATATTCTAAATTGCTTTCAAATTGTATTTTCATCACACACTCACAACTTCATCAATACCATGTTGTTTCAAAATAGCCAAAGCATTG
>DZCE01000264.1 GCA_022736375.1 Arcobacter nitrofigilis
TCTATCGTTGCTATTGGTGCATTGTTTACATCTTATGGGTTTGCGGATAATACAACGGAGATAACAGCTGATATTGCAGAAAGTGCTATCGTTAGTTTAGACGCTCTAGGAACTATGCCAACTGATGGTAGTAGTCAAATCAAATTTATAACTCCATCAAGTGCTATTGCTTTAGGTACGCTTACTCTTAATACAGCAAAAGAAGTTAGTAGAGATATATATGTAAATACAAATAGTGCAAGATCAGTTAAAATACAATTGGCGACTACTTCTTTATCTAGTACAACAGGTACAAGCACAGAGACAATTCCTCTAGTGTATAAATATACACCAGATGCAGGAAATAGTGGTGTCACAACAGAAGCAACTGATTTGACAAATTCAGCAGTTGCTCTTACGGTAGGAAAATTTTCAGCAAAAGCTGGTGTTTTAACAGTAAAAGTAACACCTGCGGCTATGCAACAAGCAGGTAACTATACAGCAAATGTCGCTGTTTCAATTTCAGCAATATAAAGGATTTTAATTCTCCTATTCTCTTTATTGAGAGTAGGTTTATGTTGAAAAAACATAATCTATAAAGGATGGTTAAAATGAAAAAAGTTTTATTTTTTTTGTTAGCTTCAAAAGTACTTATAGCTGGAGATATGCTTGTTAATGGTGTAATTTTACCATCTGCAACAGTTGGTTTTAGTCCGATAGAAGAATCACTTACTCATGATAGGTTATTTTTCAAAACTGAACCATCTATTTATTTAGGAACAGTACCTTTAGGTGGTTCGGTACCTAAAACTACAAAAAAAATTTATATCAAGACAAATATAGTATCAAAAGTAAGTATTAAAATTACTGATCATAATGGAGATGGTGGTGCATTAAAAGCACAGACAGTAAATCGGACTTATTTAGAAATGAAATATAAGCTTATGGGAAATACATATGATATGTCAAATCCAATAAAAGTAGATTTATTCACTGGAATTAATAATGGATTAACAGAAGTTGGTACATTTGAAATTGAACAAGATGGTCTAGCATCATTAACACAAACAGCTGATAGATATAAAGCTACATTTGATGTTGAAATTACAGCAAATTGATGTTTTGATTTCCGTAGGGGCAATCCCTCGTGGTTGCCCAAAAAATATTGATTTCATTCAAC
>DZCE01000265.1 GCA_022736375.1 Arcobacter nitrofigilis
AAAAAATTCTATCTATTGTTGCTATTGGTGCATTGTTTACATCTTATGGGTTTGCGGAGAATTATACTGTAAAAGGTAATGTTAAAGCATCATCCGTTGTTAAATTAGGTGCGACAGGAGGAACATTGGTTTCAGGACAAGAAATAGCTGAAGCTTATGCTATGGCTGATTTCAATAAAGAGATTCCACTTAGCAGTTCTTCGACAATGTTATTAGATGAAAATGTAAATCTTCAAACAAATAACAAAACTAAAGCAGTTGCTATGACGCTAGTGTACACAACTATGACAAATCAGGGAGCTAATCTATCAGGTGAAACTATAGGTTTGAAATGTGAATATGACAAAGGTTCTACTGGAACATATGCTGAAAAATCTACAGGAACAGCTTTTGATTTAAGCGATATAGCAACTGATACAAGCAATCATGTTGTGGGTAAATTAAAAATTTCAGCAAATAATGTAGATTACACTAAAGTTGCTGGAAACTATCAAGGGACAGTAGTAGCCACTATTTCTTCTTTGTAATTAGACTAAAAGGTTAAGAGATGAAAAAGATTTTCTCCTTTATCAGTATCTTAACCTCAATTGTATCTGCTGGTAATATTATCGTAACAGGAAATATACAACCAGCTTCGATTGTTGGTTTTGATGAGTCACAAGTTAATAGTTCAACCTATACAACAAATGAAGACAAGTTTTTACATAGTGAAATTGAAGTAGATATACGACTAGGAGAGGCATTTACATTGGAAAAAAATTTATATGTAAAGAGTAACTCTACTGGTGGATTGAAAATGGCTATGAGTGCTAGTGATGGATATGGTGATTTAAAGAATGGTCGTTATAGTGTAACGGTTGATTACTTCCTAAATAATTCTCAAGTTAATATGAATGGTATTGATTATAAAACACTTTATAATTCCAATTCTACTCCAAATCAAGTCTTAACTTTAACGAATACTTTTAAGGCTGTACAAACAAATGCTACTTCTGCAACCCAAGACGCTGGTGACTATACAGCAACCATAACCGTATTTTTATCGGCGATATAAATTTTCGTAAGGTGTATTTAAATGTGATGAGGTAGTGGCAATACCTCGTAGTTGCCCAAAAAATATTTATTTCATTCAACGGGTAACCACAAGGGTT
>DZCE01000024.1 GCA_022736375.1 Arcobacter nitrofigilis
ATGCCCATTTGTGAGAGTAGTGCATTTGTGATGTTTTTGTAGTATGATTTTTGTTCCATATCATCAGTAGCGACAGCCGGTTTTCCCGCATCTGAGGTTTCACGGATAGCCATAGTCAGAGGGATAGAGCCTAGAAAAGGAATGTTGTATTTCTCACATATCATCTCTCCACCACCACTTCCAAATATGTCATATCTAGTTCCACTGTCTGGGGCTATGAAGTAGCTCATATTTTCAACAATGCCACCAATCGGTACACCAATGTCTTTGAACATCATAACCGCACGGCTCACATCATCCGTGGATATCATCTGTGGAGTGGTGACTATTACGCTACTTGTGATTGGAAGTTCTTGTGCCATGGTGAGCTGAATATCGCCAGTTCCTGGAGGCATATCAATAACTAAGAAGTCAAGCTCACCCCATGCCACATCTTCTAGAAATTGGATAAGAGCAGATACTGCCACTGAGCTTCGCCATACAAGTGGTGTATCACTGCTTGGTGTGGTGAGTCCTACGCTCATCACTTTGATGCCGTAGTTTTCGCTTGGGATTATCTTGTTATCATCATTCCATTGCATTTTTTCATCTTCAATGCCTAGCATTCTAGGTGTGTTTGGTCCATAAACATCAGCGTCAAGAAGTCCAACACTATATCCCTGCTGAGCTAGGGATACGGCTAGATTTACACTCACTGTACTTTTGCCAACCCCACCTTTGCCACTCGTAACTGCTATGATATGTTTTGCATATGGTGCTCTATTGTTTGGCTTTTGAGTATTGCCATAATTTGTGGATTTGGTTTTTTTGGAGATGAATGTGACATCTATGTTGTTAAACTTTGAGGAAAATAGCTCATTAATCTGACTCTCTATATGTTCATAGGCGGTTTCATTTGATATTGAAAGCCTTATAATAAGATTATTATTTTCAACACTTATATCTTCAATAAGTTTTAGAGATACTATATCTCTGTCTATGCCTGGGTATAATACGCCAGTGAGTATTTTGGTAACACTATCAATATTCAATATATATCCCTTGCCATTTCTCTTTTTAGTAGCGAATCGGTTGCTTTTGCCTTTTGTAACCACGAGCTAATCAGTGGTCTTGCATGTGGATATTCATTTCCTAATACCGTGTATGCATTTGCTCGCTCCTTTAAAAATAATCCTAATTGTCTGAGTGCTTCTTGGAATTTGTCTTCCTTTTTCGCTTGAGAGAATAGCGACTTTAGCAGTACATCTCTATCTTTAAATGGCATATCAAGCCCTATAGTTTTACCTATTTTGATAATATCGAAAGATGAAATGTAAATGCCACTATGAAAGAGTGATAAAAGCTGTTTTTCTAATGTTTCATATTCGCTCTGTCTATCTTCGTGTTTTCTGCCTTGTTTCATGCTTTTTCTCCTAGCCTAATTTCTATTGCTTTTATTATGTCTTTTTCTGTGTCTTCAAGCATCGAAGTGAGTAGCTCTTTGGAACACGAAGGGTTATCAACTACTCTAAGCCTAACCATTTTGTCGCTATCATTTGCTAATACTTTGAGTAGCTTAAGAGGCGTATTGGCGTTGCCAGATAGCCCATCACGCACTATCTTTTCATCTGAAAATAGTTTGTTTAGGATAGATACTGGCGTATTTGGATTTGTGGCCACTAAGGCTCTAACAAGGTTAATTTTATCATTGGCTAATCTTTCTAAAATATCAACAGATGTAAAGTGATTTTTGGCAACCGCCCATCTGCTACCCATGTCATCTACCGTGGATAGCTCTTCTAGAAGAGCTATCATCTCGTCGCTCTTGCCTTGCTCTTTGTCATAAACGCTACATTTACGAGATATATTCATGGCTACCATGCCGACAATCTCCATATCGTCTTTGAACTCATCAAATATGGCTCTGACTTGCTTTATATCAAGCTCTTGCTCCATTAGCATATCAACAGCATCATCTCGTGTCATTTGTAGCCTTTTTCATTATTTGATACGAATATATCATTTTTATTATTAAAACTCTTTAAATTGATATCAAATCATTATTTTAATATATTTTTAAAATAATAGTAATGCATAAAATTTATATTAAATAAAGAAATAACTATTTTTTAACATAAGCAAGAGATATTTACGAATTATAATTTTATTTTATTTTACTTTAAGAGTTTTGAGCATATAATTGAATTGTAAAACTCAAGTTTACCCTTGTATTTGGAGTATAACTGGTGGTTAAAATAGTAATAAGGAAAACGAATGAAAAGCGTGAAAAGTGTTGCTTTGCTTTGTGGTCTGTTGACTGGTTCATCTCTTTTTGGTGCCCCGATACAAATCATACAGCCTGCTGAAGCTGTAAAATTAATAGGAAATAAAAATGTAGTTTTTGTTTCAGGGGACGATATGGATGCATATGCAAATGGTCACATCAAAGGATCTGTTGAAATGTATGCTCACCATTTACATCATTCTGATAAAATGGGAAATATGAAGTGTGCACCATTATACAACTGTCCAAAAGAAGCACAGGAGTATATAAGAAGCAAAGGCATAAGAAATGATCAAATGATTATAACTTATGATAATTATCGTGGTCCAAATTCAACTGGTGTGTATAGCTTCTTTGAGAGCTTTGGTCATAAAAATGTCAAACTTTTAAATGGTGGATACGAAGGGATAAAAAAAGTCGATCCAGCACAAGTAAAAATAGAAGCACTTAAAAAAGATAGAAAAGCACTCAAGAAACAGATAAAATCTACCAAAGATGCAGCACAAGTAGCAAAACTAAAATCAAATGAAGAAGCTATGAAAGATCAAATTGCAAAATTAGAAACAACAACAATAATGCAAGCAGGCGAAGAGACAAAACATACGCCTAGTAATTATGTAATAGATCAAAAAGCTATAAATATGAAATATATAGCGGGCAAACAAGAGGTTGCTAAAGCGGTAGCTGATATAGCAAAAAATGGAGCAAAGTCTAAGTTTGTTGTCATTGACACAAGAGGGATGGAAGAGATAATTGGCGAGAAAAAAATGGATAATGTAGCAAGAAGTGGACATATTCCTGGGGCTAAGCTTATTGAGTGGAAAAATATGACAAACGAAGAGACAAAAGAGCCATTTAAATCAAATGCAGAAATGCAAAAAGTATTTGATAAAGCTGGCGTTAAAAAAGATCAAACAATATATGCTTATTGTCAAGTAGGTGCTGGTAGAGGTTCTCATATAATATCTGCATTGCGTAATCTAGGATATACAAATGTAAAAGTATTCACAGGTAGCTGGGACACATGGGGTAATGATATGAATTTACCAATCAGAAGATAAGGGAGAGATAGTATGACAAAAAGTATGACAAGTGAAAAAAGAAGAAATTTTCTTAAATTCTCAGGTGTAACAGCTACAATGGTTGCATCGCAAGGTGTTCTATTTGCTAAAACAGATGCAATGAAAATAGAGACAGGGCTAGAAGGTTATCCAAACGGTACATATACAGAAGATATGTATAGAAATGAATTTGGATTTATGCGTGGGAATGTAGAAGATACTGGATTTGCATATCACTGCGTTAACTGTCAAGGCAACTGTGCTTGGGAGATTTGGTCGCACAATGGCGTAGTAACTAGAGAAAATCAATCAGCTAGATACCCATCAATTAATCCTAAAATTCCTGACTTTAATCCAAGAGGATGTAATAAAGGTGTACAACACTCACAAGTGATGTATGAGAAGAATAGGCTTCTTTATCCAATGAAAAGAGTTGGAGAGAGAGGCGAAGGCAAATGGGAGAGACTAAGCTGGGATGACGCAGCAGGTGAAGTGGCTCAAAAAATATGGGATGTTATGACTGACCCTGCAAAAGGTCCAGAAAAACTAACAGTTCACGCAGGTACAGGACTTCTAACAGAGGGTAGAAGAGGTGGACCACTAAGATTTTCTACAATGCTAGGTTCATCTCGTATCTATCCATCATCATACCTAGGGGATATGTTCTCTGGTGCTGCTGTGGCATATGGAGAGGGAAATGTGGGCTGTACTTATGACTTTATGTATAATGTTGATACTGCAGTATTCTGGGGTGGAAATCCTTCTGTAAGTAGAATACCTGATGCTCACTTCGTATGGGAAGGTCAATACAATGGTGCTAAGGTTTATGTAATCACACCTGAATTTAATGGTTCAGCAAAATCAGCGGATGTATGGATACCTATCAAAGCTGGTAGCGATAATATATTGGCAGCCTCTGTTATTCATGAAATACTAAAAGAGAAACTATATAAGCCTGAGTTTATGAAAATATTTACAGACCTTCCATTTTTGGTAATGAAAGAGTCTAAAAAACTTCTAAGAAGAAGCGATGTAGAAAAACCAGCAAAACCAGAAGATGCAGAAAAATTCCATGAAGAGTTTTATGTTATGAATAATAACGGTGGTGAAATTGCTCTAATGCCTGGTACTGAAGGTAGTGAGCATAAATCTATTCGTATTGCTGAGCTTGGGATTGAGCCTGAGCTTGAAGGTAGCTGGGATGTAGAGCTTTTAAATGGCGAAGATGTAGAAGTAACTACTGTATTTGAAATGTTAAAAGAAAATATTGAGAAATTCTCTCCAGAAGAGACTCAAGCACTAACAGGCGTACATCCTGATACAGTTAGAATGTTGGCTCGTGACATAGCATTGCCAAAAGTAGTTGCAATAACAACAGGTTTCTCTTTGAATAAATACTTTAATGGTCTAATGAGCGTATGGAATATCGCTTCAATATGTGGTCTTACAGGTCGTCTTGGGCCATATGGTGGACTTAATACTGAAAATGAATTCCAACTAAGTGGGCTAGAAGTTTTGGCTGGATTTAGTGGTAAATATGCTGCTAGATTTGGTTCTGGATTTGTTGGTGAGTTTGTCTTTGGTGACGGGATGAAAACTTTTGATAAATACTTCACTGATGATGATGTTAAAAGAGCACAAAATGGTATGAGTAAAAAAGATTATATGGATGTAATCAATAAAATGCTTGCAACTGGTAAAAATGGCAAACTAAATGATGCTAGTCACCATGGAAATGTAAATAAACCGTGGTGGGAACCTGAAGTTGCACTTATTATTGCGGATTCTAGATTTAGAAGAAACAAAGGTGCTGAATATAGAGAAGCGTTCCTAAGAAAAATTAAATATTTTGCATATGTGGATTATATGATGAGTGAAGCTGCTTGTTATGCTGATATTTTGCTTCCAGCTAAATCTCACTATGAAGTTCATGACCTTAGAACAAGCCCAGGTTACCATAGATTTACAAATCTAGCTCAACCAATAGCAAACATGAAGCCAGTTGGCGAGGCTATGGACGAGTGGAGCATGATGGGACTGATTGCTAAAAAACTTGAAGAGATAGCTAATAAGCCTGAAAATATTGCAAAAGCAAAAGTTAAAGATGATAAAAAGTATGCGAAACCAGGTTTCCATGACCTTTCAATAGTATACAAAGAGTTCACAAATACAGATGAAGAGTCTGAGGCTGCGATGGAGCCGTACTTGGGTACCGATAAGATGGCCTTAGATGCTGCTTTAGAAAAATGTGAGCAATATGAGCCATGGACTGCTGAAAAAATGTATAAAGCTGGTGGATTCTTGCAACTGAATGATAAAGCTGGTAAGATATCTCCACTTTATAGCGACAGACCATATAATGGTTTTGAAAATATGCTATATAAATTTGAGAGATTTGAGACGGTTAGTGGTAGACAAACATTCTATGTGGACCATCCTCTTTATATCCAAATGGGCGCAAATACAAACACTGGAATGGAAGGTATCAGACCAAATGATCCTAAAAAATATCCATTTATGTTGATGACGCCACATGCTAGATGGTCTATTCACTCGAACTATAAAACGAGTAGAATACTCCAAAGACTACAAAGGGGTGGTGTGCCATATGGGCAAATAAACAACCTTATTGCTACTAAATTGGGCGTTAAAGATGGAGATATGCTAAGAGTATTTAATACTCTTGGTGAATTCTTTGTAATGGCAAAAGTATCAAGCTCTTGTCCTCCAGATGGTTTGGTAATGGAGCATGGTTGGGAGCCAAATATGTACCGGTTCAATAAAGGTCACAATGAGTGTGTGCCGACAGCATTAAATCTCCTTGAGATGGCAGATGGCTGGGGTCACTTGAAATTTGGTGGTCTTTGGGATGGAAATCAGTATGCGTACGATGGCGCAATAAATATAGAGAAAGCGTAAGGGGATAAGATATGTCAAAAAGACAATTAGCAATGGTTATGGATCTGAACAAGTGTATCGGATGTCAGACCTGTACTGTTGCGTGTAAAACACAATGGACAAATAGAAACGGCAGAGAGTATATGTATTGGAATAATGTGGAAACATATCCAGGTACTGGTTATCCTAAGGACTGGATGAATCTTGGCGGTGGTTTTGATGCAGCTGGAGACCTTAAAGAGGGCGTAATACCAAATATCGAAGCCGATTATGGTGTGCCATGGGATTTTAATTATGAAGATGTTGGGACTTATGATTATACAAAAGGTGATGCAACTCCAGCCTTTCATGCAGATAGTACTCCAACTTGGGGACCAAACTGGGATGAAGATGTGGGCAAAGGAAACTTCCCTAGCGATAACTATTTCTTCTATTTGCCTAGAATATGTAACCACTGTACAAATCCTGGTTGTCTCTCTGCATGTCCAAGAGATGCAATATTTAAAAGAGACCAAGATGGTGTTGTGCTTGTAGATTTGGATAGATGTCAAGGGTATAGATATTGTATTGCTGGATGCCCATACAAAAAGATATATTTTAACTCTAAAATTTCTAAATCAGAAAAATGTATCCTTTGTTTTCCTAGAATAGAGCAAGGTTTACCACCAGCGTGTGCACAACAGTGTGTTGGTAGGATTCGTTTCGTTGGATTCCTTGATGATACAGAAGGTCAAGTATATAAACTTGTAACAAAATATAAAGTTGCATTGCCTCTAAGAAGTGATTATGGAACACAACCAAATGTATATTATGTTCCACCAACTGAAGCACCAGCTAAATTTGACGCAGAAGGTAGAATAATAGAGGGAAGCCAAAGGGTTCCAATGACAGAGCTTGAATTGCTATTTGGTAAACCTGTTCATGAAGCTATTAAAACTATAAAAGCAGAAAAAGCTAAAAGAGCAAAAACTGGCGAAAGTGAATTAATGGATATATTGATAGCTTATCATCATGCTGATATGTTTAGACTAGATACGAACTATTATCAAGATATTGCAAAAACAAGCACGAATCCAAATCCATTGGCTCCAATTGATGACAGATATTCAAAAGGTAAATTTACGGCTGATTTTACTCTACCATATGTAGATGAGAAACACACAGAAGAACACAAAACAGAGGAGAAAGCACATGCGTAATTTGACAAAATCATTATTGGTAGCCACTAGTTTGGCTACAGTAGCTTTTGCAAAGCCTGTTGTTACTCCAAGTGGTGTGATAACTGCATCTAAAGTTGGAAGCATAAATTTAGCTGGAATTTCGGCAAATAGTAATATGTGGAATGCATCAAAGCCTACTTCTGTTGTGCTTTATCCACAAACAACTATTAAGTTAAACGACAAAATAGGCAATGCAGTTAATAGCGACGCAAAAGCAAAAGTTGCACAGGTACAAGCTGTATATAGTGGTTCAACTGTTGCTTTTAAACTCACATGGAGCGATGCATCCAATAATACAATGGGTAAAAATGCATCTGATGCATATGCTGATGGATTTGCTACTCAAATTCCAGTGAACTATAGTGACCCTAAAAAACTTCCATATATAGGTATGGGTAGTGATGGTAGACCAGTTGTTGTGCATATTGTTAAATCTATCCCAGCTTATTATGAGCCAAATGGAAATAAAGATGTGGCTAGCCAACTAGCAACAGAAATGGTTAATGTATATGGCGATGATTTAAAGAAAAATAGAGATGCGATAGCCAAACTTGGTAAACCATACCATAAAGGATTTATATCTGAGGGCTTTAGATCGCTTACTGAAATAAAAGATGGTAGTGACAAATCAGGCATGAGCATGAGCTATGATGCTAAGAGTAAAAAATGGACTGGCGTAATTGCACAAAGCCTTAATGCCTCGTCCGGCGTCTTGCCAGTAGCATTTGCTGTATGGGATGGAAGCAAGTATAATCGTGGTGGAGTTAAAAATCTAACATCATGGTTGCCAGTGAAACTACAAGGAAAAGCTGGCGGAGAAGCCCTCATAAAAGAGCTAACTGCTAAACCAAAAGGTGATGCAAAAGCAGGACAAGTACAAGTTGAAGCTATGTGCGTTAGTTGTCACACCACTAGTGCAACAAAAATGGCTTCTTCGCCATATATGGCACCAGGTCTAAAAAACATAGGCGGTTACTCTACTGCTGCGTATTTGGCTGAATCCATCAAAGACCCAAGTGCAGTTATAGTTCCTGGGTATAATAGAAATGCTCATAAGAATTTTAAATGGTATGAGTTTGATACTAAAACAGGTAAAAGAACTTCAACAATGCCACCAATGATGACTGATGATAAAAGTATAAATGACGCTGTAGCGTATCTCAAAACTCTAAAAGCGGGGGTAGAAAAATGAAAAAATTGATTTTAGCCATTGCATTTGCTGGGCTAGTATTAACAGGTTGCAACAAAGGCAAAGACGCCAATGAGACAAATGCCTCAGCTGATGCGAATGCATCATTTGAAAAAAAAGGCTTTTTAACTACAAAATGGTGTGCAGAGCAAGGTATGTTTGCTGATTGTCGCATGGAAAGTATTGTTTGTGGAGAGGGAGAATGTAATCAAAACTGGAATTTTGGAGACAAAGAAAAGATGGAGCTAGTACTATTTACTCATGATGAGCTTAAATATTATAATATTGATACATCAAAAGTTGATCTTTCAAAAGTCATTGAAGAGGGCATAAACAAAAACGAAGTAATTATCAAGGGAAACTTTGATGAGGGTGCAAATACTATCGTAGCCACTTCATTCGAAGCTCCAGCAGCTGGCGCAAAATCATTCTTTAAGGGATGCTTATAAGAGCATCTCTTTTGGGAGAATTATATAGTATATTGTGTCACAATATAGTCTATAATTTTATCTCGTTTATATAATATTTGGGTATTGTGTTAACTAAAAGGAGTCTATATTGGACAATAAAATCAGAGCATATATTTATGCATTTTTATCAAGAATTTATAGTTCAGAGATAAGCGAGAAGCTACTTGTGGAACTAAGAGCTAACGAAGAGTTACTTAGAACAATAGGTAACGGAGCCTATGATTTTTTACATAATGGCGATGAGAAAACAATCATGAGAGAGCTTAGTATCGAGTATAATTCATTATTTATTATGAATAATCATCCTATAGAATCATCAGCCGTGGACGCAAAAAATGAGATATTAGTTGGATTGCAAAATCCTGTGACACAGTTTTATGTCAGTCATGGCTATGATTTGAACTTAGAGGCGTCTCATCATCATGTTCCTGACCATATCGCCATTGAATTTGGTTTTATGCAAAAATTAATACTCCAAAATGATATAAAAGCACAAATGAAGTTTTACAATGAACATCTTATGGCTTGGATACCCCCTTACTTGATTGCAATAAAAGATATGAGTTCTAATCCGTTCTATAGTGATTTAGCTGACTTTACAATCGATTTTATGCTCGAAGATTATAGCAATATGATTGTGGAGGCTAACAATGAGTCTGCTTAGTTCAAATGCGAAGATATCAATTAATCCATTAAAGTGCCTAAGAACAGAATATCTTTATAACGATTGCAGTAGTTGTATCGAAGCCTGTCCTGTAGAAGCCTTGAGTATATCTCATGCCAAAAGAATATCTTTGGACAGTGCAGTATGCATCGATTGTAATGCGTGTATTGGAGTATGCCCTACGACAACTTTCTCAAATAGCGAATTTGATCCGATAGCATTTATCTTAAAAAGTGGGCTTGATAAAGATTTAGTATTGTCTTGTAAAATTACTGGGCAGTGTCTGAGCGTTTTTGGGGTTGAAAACTTAATCTCTTTGGGGCTAAGAGAGAAGAGCCTCACTCTTGATATGTCGCATTGCAAAACATGCGAAAATATTAACTGCGATGGCAAGGTTGAAGCCCAAATAAGAGCAGCTATGAGCGAAGCCAATAGATTCCTAGCTCCAATCGGAATAAATGAGATAGTAGCCCAAGAGACAAAGCTAGAAATGAGTAGAAGAGAGGCCCTATTTAGTTTTGCTACTGAAGCACAAGCACTTAGTGATGATAGTAGTGAGTTTGATAAATTATTTGACCCTAAAGAGACGCTACCAAAATCTAGACTTGTACTTCAGAATTCACTAAAATACTCCATAGAGAATTTTACTGTTCAAATTATTGATGATAAATTTAGTTTTCTTAGTAATAAAAAGATTGATTTTGATTCTTGCACAAACTGTGGTGATTGTTTACAATTTTGTCCAACAAATGCACTATTTTATGGTGGAGAGAAAACAAAAATACTGTTTCAGCAAACTAGATGTATAGCATGTGGGATTTGCGATGATATATGTAAGCCAAAATCTATTAGTAGTGATAATAATTTTGATATGGTTTCGCTAGCATTTGGTAGAGCTGAAGTGTTGATTGAAAATAATTTTGTAACCTGCAAGGAGTGCAAAGTAGATTTCCCGCAAAAACACAGTGAGACTGTTTGCAATAGATGTATAGATTTTATACAAAATAATACAAAACTGTTTACACTTGCTAGGGATATGTAGTTTATTTCGTATCTTGTAAAAAGTATTACAATTTGACATATTTTTATTATATCTTGTAAAATAGTGTAATACTACTTGCATGAAAACAATAGAAAATAAAATAGAAATTGAACAAACAGCCGTAATAAATAGATTAGCATGTGCCACCCTTGATGGGCTAAAAGCAAAAGTGATAGAAGTCGAGGCGACATTTACAAAAGGTTTGCCTGGATTTTCAGTAGTTGGACTTGCAAGTAGTGATATCCAAGAATCACGAGAGAGAGTCAAATCCGCACTGCTTACTAATAGCTTTACATTCCCACCACTAAAAATTACAGTAAATCTCAGTCCTAGTGATATAAAGAAAAATGGAACTCATTTTGATTTGTCTTTGGCATTGTTGATTGCACTTAATAAGTCAAAGTTTAATCATGTTGGATTATTTGTATTTGGCGAACTTGGGCTTGATGGAAAAATTAAAAGTAGCACAATGCTATTTCCACTTATTTTGTCATTAAAAGAGCAAGGATTTATCAGCAAGGCTATTGTTCCAAAGGAAGCAATTGAACATCTAAGCTATATATCTGGGATAGATTTCATTGCAGTAGAGACACTTAATGAGGCTATTTCGGTTATAGAGAGTGGAGAATTCAACATGCAAATGCAACGATTTGAATATAATGCTAATAAAATTACAATAGATGATGTAGCATATTATTCTAACAATACAATAGTGTCTAATTTTTCTGATGTAAAAGGTCAAAGTGTAGCAAAAAGAGCTTCGCTCATAGCTGCTGCGGGTATGCATAATTTTTTAATGGAGGGAAGTCCTGGTTGTGGTAAAAGCATGATAGCCAAAAGATTACGAGATGTCTTGCCCCCACTTGAAGAGCCAGAGATGCTCTCAATCGCAAAACATCAGTTTTTGGATGGACAGCTACCGAATTTTGATGCAGCTAGACCACTTAGAAGCCCGCATCATACTGCAACTAGTGCCTCCATTTTTGGAGGTGGCTCAAGTGGAGCCAAGATAGGGGAGGTTGCTTTGGCACATAATGGCATACTGTTTTTTGATGAATTACCACACTTTGCAAAGCCAATATTAGAAGCCATGAGAGAGCCACTTCAGGATAGAAAGGTTAATATTGCAAGAGTAAATGCTAAGATATCATATGATGCTGATATTATGTTTGTTGCTGCCATGAATCCATGTCCATGTGGCAATCTATTATCAAAAAAGAATGAATGCAGATGCGGCGAAGTGGAGATAACAAGATATCAAAACCGTCTAAGTGACCCATTTCTAGATAGAATTGATTTGTTTGTTGTTATGCAAGAAGTTGAGACTACTGATAAATCAGACATTACATCAAGCGAGATGAGAAAACTTACTTTAAAAGCATTTACGGCACAAAAAACCAGAGGTCAAAAAAGACTAAATGGCAAACTAAAAGAAGAAGAGATAGATATATTTTGCAAAATAAGTGGAGATACACTGAGTGTTCTTGAGAGTGCTATGAGCAGATTCGCCCTATCTCACAGAAGTGTGGCTAGCATAAAAAAAGTAGCAAGAACGATAGCCGATATAAATGGAAATGATGATATATTGAAAATGGATATATTGGAGGCATTAAGCTATAGAAAAAGAAAAATTATCAACTAAGAATTATTGATAAGTAAATCTTAAGAATGATTGTGCTAAAATTAAATAAATTTAATATATTAGGTAGATAAATGAGCATAACACTAAGACAAATTGAGATTTTTTTAAATGTAGTGTCGGTTGGTCATCTGACATCTGTGTCAAAAGATATGGGATTAAGCCAATCAGCTATATCAATGTCGATAAAAGAGCTAGAGACAACGCTTAGCAAACAACTTTTTGATAGAATCAGTAAGAGATTGATATTAAACGAAGTAGGAAGAGCTTTTTATGAAGAGATTAAACCTCTCTATAAAAAAATAATTGATGTACAAAATGAGTTTCAGTTCTCGCCAAATAAAGGGATAATCAGAGTTGGAGCTAGTACAACAATTGTTGATTATATGATGCCAACAATTATTTGCAATTATATGAGTGAGTATCCAGATGTAAAAATTTCACTCAAAGAGGGAAATACAAAAGATATTATTGAAATGATTAAAGATGGTCATATTGATATTGGCTTTGTAGAAGGTAGCGTTATTGACTCAGAAGTTGTAAAAGAAATCATTGGAGTGGATGAGTTGTTGGTGGTTGCTTCAACAGATAAATTTAATGCACCATGCAATATGAGTGACCTGTGCGAACTAAAATGGGTTCTGAGAGAAAAAGGTAGTGGCACTAGAGAAATGTTTTTGGAATATATAAAAGACAAATGTAATAATCTAAATATATTTTTAGAACTTGGACACACTGAATCAATCAAAAGTGTATTAAGAAGTAGTGATACTTTGGCTTGTATATCTCAAATTGCGGTTGAAAAAGATATCAAAGATGGCACTTTGCATAGGGCGAATATCAAAAAGTTTGAATGTAAAAGAGATTTGTATATGATTCATCATAAAGACAAACTCAGAAGTGAACTTTTTGATAAATTTACTTTCTTTGCCAAAAAAATGATAAAAACAATTTTGGACGAAAAAAGAGACTAAAATTTATTCATTGCTGTTTCGTATTCAAGTGGAGAGTTTAGATTAAAAAACTCTCCACTTGAATCAAATACTTCGTAATTTACCTCACTATTTTTTAAAAGATTCATTAGCTGATGCATATCATTGTCTAGGCACTCTTTTGCTTTTTTGTAGATATTTCGTCTATATATACCACACATTGGTTCAATTCCTTTTTCGCTAACTGCAATAATCGCATCTGCATTGATATTTATTTTCGCATTTTTGTATAGAATATCAATAGTTTCATTTGTAATTAATGGCGAGTCTACACTTATCATAAATATCTCATCGCAATCAATCGTTTCAAATATAGATACCAGTCCAACCATTGGTGAGCTTTGTGGATACTTGTCGTAAATTATTGTTGGCTGGAATACAAATTTGTCATTTTTTGCTGATATGTATATATTGTTGAATATTTTTGCTAGTTTTTTGTATAGATACTCTGCCATTGAGCTGTAATTGCCAAAGGGCAAAAGAGCCTTATCTGTTCCCATTCGACTGCTTTTGCCTCCTGCAAAAATCACTGCTGTATTATGTTTTAATTGCACGATTATGCTCCTTGTTGTGAGGAATTAATAGTACCAAAAAAGCTAACAATGCAACCAGTGCTTCAAATAAAAATAGATTATGCCCATAAAATAGACCAGCCAAATAAGCACCAAGTGATCCACCAAGTCCAAATCCTATACCTAAATAAAATTGTTGAGCAAGTCTTTTTTGTGGATACAAACTATAGATATAGCTAATCATAGCTGTATGATATAGTGCAAAACTAATTGCATGTAGAGATTGTGAGAAAAAGGCAATAGTGAGTGATTCTGGAAAAAAGTATAGCAATAACCACCTGAATACAGTAACTAATGTAGCGAATTTGATAATATTAAGCAGGTTTCTTTTGAGCAGGGGGCCCTGAAAGTAGAGCATTGCAATCTCACAAATAACTCCAAATCCCCATAGCCAACTACTCATCTCTAGCGTTGTGCCATGTGCCGTTTCATATATAGTGAAAAAACTATAAAAGCCACCAAAGCTTATCTGCAATAGTAAAATTGATATCCATAGTGGTGCGTGTGATATTAGTGAGAATAAACTAGCATCCTCGGCAACATATACTTGTTTTTTATCGTGCCTTCCAACTAATATACCAAATAAAAGCGTAAGAATGGCAGTAGCAAATAAGTAGGCTATCCCTTGTTCTGCGGAATCAAGCATACGACCTAGCCATATTACTATAAGCATAAATCCAACTGATCCCCATAATCTTACTTTTCCATATTTGGTTTTGTCTAGTACCCCGAGTGCTATTGTCTCTACATATGGCAAGGATACTCCCATTGCTGCACCAAATAGTATATTTATGGCCAAATAGTTCCAGAAATCATGAATAGAAAACCAAAACATAACAACTGCAATTAGGGTTACAAAAAGTGATATAGCAAAAATTCTATAATTAAGGACGAATATATGCTGAAAAACAAAGGGTAGTAAAAATCTCATCATAGGCGCTGCCGCGTATATTATCCCCACTTGTGATGGACTGTAGCTTAGGTCAATAAGTATTTTTGGCAAGAAAACAATATATACTCCGACCATAGCAAAATAGAAAAAATAGTACCCGCGTAAAAACCATACAACTAGAGATGAAGATTTATTCATTTAGTTTTATAAACCGCTGTATTGCTAAGTAGGTCATGAAGTGTTTTTCTATCTTTTCTTATAAACATCATTAACCATCCGAAAATTGTCGCAAATGACAATATAGCACAAAAAGACCTAAATAGTGAAATAAGAAATGTCGGCTTTTGCTTTGTTGTTTCGTCTAATAATATTATGCTGTATGCTTTATATCCAGGAGTTTGTCCACTTTTGGCAAAAAATATAGATTGTATGATTATTAGTGGAACAAAAATCATAATCCAACCACTTGACATATTGCTCCTAAACTCTTCACGCCCACCCATTATGAGATAAAATACTATATATGCAATTGGCATCAAAAGCAAGAAATTATCAGTAATAAATGCTTTTACTTTTTCTGCTTTTGTGGCATACTGTTTTGTCTTGTCTATTCTTTTCATAACCATTCCATTTTATAATATGGCATTGTACCATTATTGTGTTTAAGGGGCTAAAAGTATAGTTTCCGTTTACGCTTGGCACAAAGCCCAAATATGATAAAATAAAATAAATTTATAATAGGCTGGTGATATCATGAATGAACTATTTAAACAAATTACTGGGTATATGGACAATGCCCTTTTTTTTGATATATTTTTTGGCATGATTGATGAGGTAAAGGTTCCATTTGTTGTAGCGTTGTTGATTGTTGGCGGAGTCTATTTGACCTTAAAATTTAACTTTATAAACCTAAGAATGTTTATCCATTCATTCAAAATAATTAGAGGTGATTATAAAACAGCCGATGATGTAGGTATTTTAGAGCCTAGACAGTCGCTCACAACGGCATTATCGGCTACCGTGGGACTTGGGAATATAGCTGGTGTTGCGATTGCGGTCTCTATAGGAGGTCCGGGTGCTACTTTTTGGATGATTATGGCTGGATTTTTGGGGATGACTTTAAAATTTACAGAGGTTACGCTCTCTCTAAAATATAGAGAGTTTTTACCAGACGGCACTATTATAGGTGGTGGAATGGGATACCTAAACAAGGGCTTTAGCGAAAAAGGATTTCCTAAAATTGGCAAGGTTTTGGCAGTTGTGTTCGCAATATTTTTAATTGGTGGAGCTATTGGCGGAGGAAATACTTTTCAAGTTTCTCAAGCACTTGGTGCAGTTAGTAATGAGATAGGTTTTTTTAAAGAGTATCCATGGGTCTTTGGAGTGATTGTGGCTACGCTAACGGGCACTGTGATACTTGGTGGCATTAAGAGAATAGGCGAAGTTACCGAAAAAATAGTGCCACTAATGATAATCATATATGTATCGGCATCTCTGTGGATTATTTTGTCAAACTATGATTTGATTCCTATGGCTATATCCAAAATTTTCAATGAAGCATTTGCCCCCATTGCTGTAACTGGTGGCATGATAGGTGTTATCGTGCAAGGATTCCAACGGGCTGTGTTTAGTAGTGAAGCAGGACTTGGTTCTGCCCCTATAGCCCACTCAACAGCAAAGACAAAATATCCTGTCCGTCAAGGAATGGTGGCACTATATGAACCGTTCATAGATACCGTAATTGTATGTACTATGACAGCACTTGTGATAGTAATATCAGGCGTTTATGACCCAGCCAATGGTTTTAAAGAGTTAATAGATGCAAAAAATGGGTCAGGACTTACGGCTGAAGCATTTAGAATGTCAATGAGTTGGTTTCCAGCCATATTATCATTTTCGATATTTATGTTTGCATTTTCAACGCTTATCGCATGGTCTTATTATGGAGAGATAGCGTGGGCTTATCTATTTGGCACGAAAAGTGTTATTGTTTATAAGATAATTTTCTTGGCATTTATTGTAGTTGCTACCGTTGTGGACACTAATACGATGGTAGATTTTGCGTCTATTTTGTTTTTGGCTATGGCAATACCAAATGTTATAGGCTTGCTTGTGATGTCTGGAGATGTTAAGAGTATGCTAAAAGAGTATTTAGCGAAACTAAAAAGTGGCGAGCTTGATAGAGAGACTATTAAATGATAAAGAGTTTTAAAGAGGTTATGATTCTGCCTGTAATTGTTATTGCTATGGGCTATTTTGTAGATATTTATGATTTGATACTTTTTGGTGTAGTTAGGGTGCAGAGTCTAAAAGAGCTTGGTCTTGATGAGGCAGGCGTTATGCACTGGGGATCAATAATACTTAATGCTCAAATGTTTGGTATGCTAATTGGTGGTATTTTATGGGGGATAATGGGGGATAAAAAAGGGCGGATGTCTGTTTTGTTTGCCTCTATCATTATGTATTCTATTGCAAATACTCTTAATGCATTTGTGACAAGTGTGGAGCAATATGCGTTTCTTAGATTTATCGCTGGTATTGGGCTAGCAGGCGAGCTTGGTGCTGGGGTGACATTAGTGGCGGAGATACTTCCAAAAGAGAAGCGAGGCTATGGAGTGATGGCTATTGCTGCATTTGGAGTGTTAGGCGTAGTTGCTGCAAATCTTGTGGCTTCAACTTTTAACTGGAGGAACGCATATATATTTGGTGGTGTTCTTGGTTTTGCACTACTTTTTCTTAGATTTAAAGTTCGTGAATCAGAGCTGTTTTCTCATACTCAAAGTGATGATATTAAAAAAGGCGATTTCTTCTCATTATTCAAGAAAAAAGAGCTGTTTTTAAAATATATAAAAGCTATTTTAATAGGTGTTCCACTTTGGTATGTAGTTGGAATTTTAGTGATGTTTTCGCCTGAATTTGCCAAAACACTATCAATCATTGGCGAAGTGAAAGCTGGAATGGCACTGATGTATTGTTATATTGGACTTAGCATTGGAGATTTGGCTAGTGGGTTTTTGTCTCAAAAGTTACAAAGTCGCAAAAAGGCATATGCCATATTTCTTGCTATTTCTACATTAACAGTATTGTATTATTATAGTTTGAAAGGTGCAAGTGCAAATGAATTTTATTTTGTTATGTTCTTACTAGGTGTTTTTTGTGGATATTGGGCTCTATTTATTACTATGGCAGCAGAACAGTTTGGTACAAATATTCGTGCAACAGTCGCTACTACCGTGCCAAATTTCGTGCGAGGCTCAGTAGTGCCTGTGACGATGAGCTTTATGTTTCTAAAAGATAGTCAAGGAGTGCTTATGGCTGGAGCGATAGTAGGATTAATAGTGTTTGCACTTGGTTTTGTTATGCTTTATTTAACAAAAGAAACATTTCATAAAGATTTGGACTATATAGAGGCATGATTAGTCTCAAACAAAAAATATCAACGATATTTGTAATTTTTATGGTTTCCACTTGGTTCTATTCCGTGCATCCGCTTGAGCAATTTTTTCATACATCACTAACTATAGTGGCATTATTTGTTTTGTGGAAACTAGATACAAAAAACAGCATTAAAAATTTTGATTTTATATTAATTATGATATTTTTGACTGTACACACTATTGGTGCCAGATGGCTTTATAGTTTTGTTCCATACAATGATTGGATTTATATGCTTAGTGGTATAAATTTAAATGAGTTGTTTGGCTGGAACAGAAATCACTATGATAGGCTTATTCATTTTTTATATGGAGTGCTACTCACCCCGGCATTTACATCTATGATTATGAGGTATCAAGTCAATAAATTAACAGCATTTTGGCTCTCTGTGGGCATTATTATGGTATCTGGAGTTTTTTATGAATGGATTGAGTGGTTTGTTTCCATTGTACTATCAGCTCAAGACGCAGAATCTTATAATGGACAGCAAGGTGATGTGTGGGATCCGCATAAAGATATGCTTTTAGGAGCAATAGGCAGTCTGCTGTGGTATTTTAAATATAAAAAAATATAAATTTCAAACGATATTTCATTTAAGTGATATAATCTTTACAGCCCTGCAGCGGTTATAGCCTCTGCTTGAGCATGAGCTATGAGCGGGTCAATTATTAACTTTAAGTTACCATTTTCCATAACATCATCAAGTGCATAAATAGTCAAGCCGATACGGTGATCAGTGAGACGATTTTGAGGATAGTTGTATGTTCTTATTTTTTCACTTCTATCGCCTGTGCCAACTTGTAGTTTTCTATCTGCTGATGCTTCATCTAGTTGTGCTTGCATAGCTTGTTCGTACACTCTAGCTTTTAGTACTTTCATAGCTTTTTCTCTGTTTTTATGTTGTGACTTCTCATCTTGGATGGCAACAACTATACCTGTTGGAATATGCGTAAGTCTCACAGCAGAATCAGTTGTATTTACAGACTGTCCACCACAACCACTCGATCGGTAAACATCCATTTTTATCTCATTTGGTTTTATATCTACCTCTACATCATCAACTTCTGGGATAACTGCAACTGTGATTGCAGAAGTGTGTACGCGACCCTGAGTCTCAGTATCTGGAACTCTTTGAACTCTATGTGTACCTGATTCATACTTTAGCTTAGAGTATATTCCACTTCCTTTTAGCTGGAATATCATCTCTTTGTAGCCACCAGCCGTGCCATCACTTGTACTTACTATTTCACTTTTCCAGCCGACTTGCTCTGCGTACCTAATATACATTTTAAAGACATCAGCGACAAATAAAGCACTCTCATCTCCGCCAGCACCTGCACGAAGCTCAATAAATATATCTTTGTCATCGTTTTTGTCTTTTGGTATCATAAGGACTTTAATCTCTTCTTCTAGAGTGGATAATTCTTCTTCTAGTAGTGGTAATTCTTCTTTTGCTAACTCGCCAAGCTCTGCATCAAAAAGCAACTCTTTGTTGTCATCAATTGCCCCAGCAGTTGAGATGTACCTTTGTGCTTTTTCTACTATTTGAGATAAAGATGATTGTTCTTTGCTAAGTTCAGTCATTCTTTTGATGTCATCGCTAATATCTGGAGCGCTAAGAAGTCTATTGAGTTCGTCGTATCTTTCGATAAATGGGAGTAGTTTGTCTTTTAACATTTAGAATGCTTTGTGGTGAGTGGGAGATTGGTAAATCAAAACTGCTTACGCAGCTTCGATAGCATTAACCATTTTGTGAAGACGACCTATTTTTCTTGAAGCAGTTGGTTTTTTGATGAAACCTTTGCTTACCATTGAATGGATTTGTTGGTTAGCTATTTTGAAAGCTGTTGTTGCTGCTTCTTTGTTTGCTGAAGCAACCGCCTCAAGAACTGCTTTAGTGATATTTTTGATACGAGTTCTGTAATATCTATTTCTTTCAGTTTTTACTGCTGTTTGTAAAATTCTTTTTTTTGCCGATTTGTGATGTGCCATACTATTTTCCTTGGTTTGTATTATGCTTAAACTTTTTAGTTTTAGAGTATTAATTCCAGCATTCTACCTTTTTAAATATTAATGTTTGATTAATTTTTCTATTTTCTTATGCGTTCCCAAACTTTAAAGAGATATATGTGGAATTTGTGGCAAGGAAGTATGATTTATTTGTAGATTGGATATTAGAATATCGATGCTCCTAACCATTAATCATATTTTAGCTATAATATTGACAATTATATCTAAAAAATTTGGAGTTAAAATGTCTTTATTTGGAACTGATGGTGTGCGTGGAAAAGCTGGTAAAAAGATAAATGCTTTTGATGTTATGAGGCTAGCGATGGCTACGGGAATATATTTCCGTCAGTTTGCTAAAGGCAACAAGATACTTGTAGGAAAAGATACCCGCAGAAGTGGATACATGGTCGAAAATGCTCTAGTTTCTGGGCTAACTGCTGTGGGCTTTGATGTTATACAAGTAGGACCAATGCCCACTCCAGCTATTGCATTTCTAACCGAAGATATGAGATGTGACGCTGGTATTATGATATCTGCTAGTCACAATCCATATTTTGATAATGGAATTAAATTTTTTGACTGTATGGGTAATAAATTAAATAGAGACAAAGAAGAGCAGATAGAAGCTATTTTCAATGATATGGAGCGAATTAACGCATCACAATCAGTAGAAAAAGAGATAGGCAAATCAAAGCGAATAGATGATGTCATAGGTAGATATATAGTTCATATCAAAAACTCATTTCCTCATCATCTATCACTATCTGGCAAAAGAGTAGTGGTGGATTGTGCCAATGGAGCTGGGTACCTAGTAGCACCTACTATACTAGAAGAGCTTGGTGCTGATGTGATAGTGCTTGGCAATAAACCAAATGGATTTAATATAAATGAGGGTTGTGGGGCAATGCACCCTGAGTATTTGGCAAAAGCCGTGCTTGAATATAGAGCTGATGTGGGTATCGCACTTGATGGCGATGCTGATAGGCTTGTGATGGTGGATGAAAAAGGTGATGTAGTAGATGGCGATAAACTAATGGCGGTTTTAGCCGTGCATCTAAAATCAGAAGGCCTACTAAAAGGTGATGGTATGGTGGCTACTGTAATGAGTAATGCGGGGCTTGGCGAATATCTATCGCGACATAAACTGGATTTATATAGAAGTGATGTGGGTGATAAATTTGTAGTTGAAGTGATGCAACAAAAGGGAATTAATTTCGGCGGAGAACAGAGTGGACACATCATCTTTAGTGATTATGCTAAAACTGGAGATGGACTATCAAGCGCCTTGCAAGCGATGGCATACCTAGCACAAAGTGGGCTAAAAGCTAGTGATGCGTTTAATCCATATGAGTCGTACCCCCAAAAACAAACAGCCTTGCTAGTTACAAATAAACCAGAACTTTTGAGCTTAGATGGCTATGATGAACTGTGCCAAAAGATAGAGGCTCAAAACATTCGTCATCTTTTTAGATATTCAGGGACTGAAAATAAAATCAGATTGCTACTAGAGGGCAAAGATGAGGTGTTGTTAGATTCTACAATGGAAGAGGCGAAAGCATTTTTCGCTAAGGCTATTGCTTGAAAAATAGCTTTTTAATCTTTGCTTTAGTTGCTATAAGCGTTTTTGTAGTTGATCAAGCTATCAAATACATGTTTGTATTTGAGCAATTTTATTGGTGGAGTGAGTGTATATCGCTAGAGCTTCATTATAATCGTGGAGTTGCATTTAGTATGCTTGCTTTTTTGGGTGATTATCTCAAATGGATACAGCTTGGGCTGATGTCATTTTTGGTTTACTTCATTGTAAAAGAGGGATATGTAAAATCATATTCCATTCCTGCTGGTCTACTAATCGGGGCAGCCATTAGTAATCTAACAGATAGATTTGTGCATGGTGGGGTAGTGGATTATGTAGCGTGGCATTGTGGATTTGATTTTGCTGTGTTTAACTTTGCTGATGTGATGATAGATGTGGCTATTGGTACATTTTTGATATATGAGTTTTGGCTGAAACCAAAGGACGAAAAATAAAACTAT
>DZCE01000003.1:0-29857 GCA_022736375.1 Arcobacter nitrofigilis
TGCAAAAAGTGTCTTACACCTGTGAAATAAAGTGCCATGCCATATTCATTAGCTGCGGCGATTACTTCATCATCTCTCACACTTCCACCAGGTTCAATCACACATTTCACTCCAGCTTTAGCGGCCGCGTCTATACTATCACGGAATGGGAAAAATGCTTCACTAGCTAGCACAGAGCCAGTAGTATCTATGCCCATATCGGTAGCTTTTCTCAGGGCTGCTTTGGCTGCGTCCACACGGCTAGTCATACCCATACCAACAGCCACCATTGCACTATCTTTTACATACACTACACAGTTTGACTTTGTTAGAGACGCTAGTTTGTAAGCTATCTCCATATCTTTTTGCTCCTGCGTGGTTGCTGTTCTTGTAGTTTGAGGCTTTGCATTTGCTACTTCATCGGCACCTACTGCGTCACTGTCTTGGAATACAAATCCACCATCTACAATTTTGAAGTTTATATCATCATTTGACAGTTCTAGTTTTTTTGTCCCTTGTGAAAATAGTTTGATTCTCTGTTTTCTGCTTAGTTCTTCTATTGCTTCAGGTGTAAAATCAGCTGCGAAAACTACTTCTAGGAATATCTCATTCATCTTTTTAGCAAGTTCAAGCTCAACAATGCCATTAACAGCAACCACTCCACCAAAAGCACTCACAGGGTCACATTTAAGTGCTTCTGTATAACTCTCCAGCAAACTATCTTTTATAGCAAAACCACAAGGATTTCCGTGCTTAACTATACAAACTGCATTGTCATCTCCAAAAGCACCTGCAATCTTGGCAGCTCCACTGATATCGCCCATATTGTTAAAACTTGCTTCGCCTTTTATAGTTTTGAATTTTGTACTAAAATGATTATCAAACTCATACAAAGCACCTTTTTGGTGTGGGTTTTCGCCATATCTCGTATCAAACACTTTGCTTCCAACTATAAACTGTTTCGCACCAAAGCCACCGTTAAATCGCTTGTTCATATAGTTTGCTATCATACTATCATACGAGGCTGTATGCTCATAAGCTTTTATCATGAGTCCCTGTCTAAACTCTACTGTGTTTGTATCATTTTTGAGATTATTAAGAACCAAGTCATAGTCAGCCACATCAGTAACGATGATAACACTATCAAAGTTTTTAGCAGCACTTCGCACCATCGCAGGACCACCGATATCGATATTTTCTATAATCTCTTCAAAATCATCTGTTTTTTCTATGGTTGCTTTAAATGGATATAGATTTACGCACACTATATCAATCCCCTCCACTCCTAGCTCTTTTGCTTCTGCTAGGTGTGATTGCTTGTCTCTTCTATGCAAAATTCCACCATGGATATATGGATTTAGAGTTTTTACACGACCTTCAAAACACTCTGGAAATTTTGTAACTTCATTTGCCTCGATAACATTTACACCAGCGTCCTGCAACGCTTTGTATGTTCCACCTGTGGAGATGATTTCATACCCCAGATTTACTAACTCTTTTGCAAAATTTACAACACCACTTTTGTCACTTACGCTTATTAATGCTCTCATATTCTCTCTTTTATAGGTCTTGTTCTATTGTGTTTGCAAATGTATCAAAATATACACTTTGTAGTTTTTCTATTGGCATATCTATATCATTAAGTATAAAATTACTTCCCCTAACTTCACCAATACGCTCTATGCTAAGTCCTAAATCAATAGCCATTCCCACAACGCTATCTATATTTTCAGATTTTACTTCAATCACTGCTCTACTTTGTGACTCGTCAAAAATATTTTTAGAATCATCAAAATCTATATTTGCATCAATTCCAAAACCAGACACAGCTGACATTTTTGCTAATGCAATAGCTAATCCGCCCATACTTAAATCTTTTGCTGATTCAAGTAGTGATTTTTTATTTGCCTCGATTACAAGCTCCCACAATCTAAGTTCAGCTGCATAATCAACAGATTTCAAGTTGCCAGTTGTCTCTCCAAAAAGTTCTTTAACATAAAGCGACCCGCCAAACTCACCAGTAGTTTGCCCGATTAATAGCAATGTATTTCCCTCTTTTGTAAATGCACTTTTTAGTACTTTGTCACAAGCATCATTAAGCCCCACCATTGCAATAGCAGGAGTTGGGAATACGCTTACGCCATTTGTCTCATTATATAATGATACATTTCCACTAACTACAGGAGTATTTAGCTCACTACATGCCTCTTTTATACCATCACAACACTGTGCGAATTGCCACATAACCTCTGGATTTTCTGGATTACCAAAGTTAAGACAATCTGTAATAGCAAGAGGTCTAGCACCACTCATTGCAACATTTCGTCCACTCTCTATAACAGCTAATGCTGCACCAATATAAGGATTTATATAGCAATATCTAGGATTACAATCACTACTCATAGAGAGTGCTTTGCCATTTTGTTTTACACGAATTACACTACTATCTAGGCTTCCAGGGCGTTTAACTGTATTTGTTTGCACCATTGAGTCATACTGATTATATATCCATGATTTATCTACCACTTCAAGTGATGAGAGTAATTTTTCAAATGCTATTTTATTATCTACTGATGGGTACTGTGAGATGTTTTTTGCATTTACTTCGTCGAGATATGATGGTCTACTTGTAGGACGATCTAGTATCGGGGCTTCTTCACTCACTGGAGCGATTGGCATATCTGCACATTTTTCTCCATGCCAAAAAAGCTCCATTCTGCCACTGTCTGTAACTTCGCCAATAACTGCACAATCTAAATCCCATTTATGAAAAATATCTATGATTGCTTGTTCACTGCCCTTTTTGGCACATATTAGCATTCTCTCTTGTGATTCGCTTAGCATAAAGTCGTATGGTGTCATACCCTCTTCTCTAGCTGGTACTTGATCAAGATGCATTATCAAACCAGCACCAGTTTTCCCAGCCATCTCAAAAGATGAACTAGTAAGCCCAGCTGCACCCATATCTTGGATACCAACAACATGGTCAGTTTGAAATAACTCCAAACATGCCTCAAGAAGAAGTTTTTCAGTGAATGGATCACCAACTTGTACTGTCGGGCGAAGTGATTTACTCTCTTCAGTGAAACTATCACTACTCATAACAGCACCACCGAGTCCATCACGACCAGTTTTAGAACCTACATATATAACTGGATTACCAGTTCCTTTTGCTACGCCTAAAAATATATCTTCATGCTTTACAAGTCCTAGTGCAAATGCATTGACTAAGATATTTCCATTGTAACTCTCATCAAAACTGACCTCGCCACCAACAGTAGGCACCCCCATACAGTTACCATAACTACCAATACCATCAACAACACCACGAACTAAATGTCTTTGATATTTACTATTTTCATCGTTATTTGTGATATTACCAAATCTAAGAGCATTTAGGTTCGCAACAGGTCTTGCCCCCATTGTAAATACATCTCTTAGAATACCGCCTACTCCAGTAGCTGCACCTTGAAATGGTTCAATAAAGCTAGGGTGATTATGGCTCTCCATTTTAAATACTGCAGCCATGCCATCTCCGATATCAATAACACCAGCATTCTCACCAGGCCCTTGAATAACCCATGGTGCTTTAACTGGAAAGCCATTTAAATACTTTCTACTTGATTTATAAGAGCAGTGTTCGCTCCACATAGCTGAAAATATTCCTACTTCAACAAGATTGGGTTCACGATCAAGTATCTCTTTGATATTTATATAATCATCGTTGCTTAATTTGTGTGATTTGAGTACGCTCTCAATGTTTTCTAATTGTGACATTAAATTTGTTTCCTTGTGCGATTATAAGTGAGTAATTATATTTAAAAAGTGCTAAATGTGGGATGAAATAGTGGCAAAATCATCTCTTGCCACATCAAATAGTTCTTCTAAATTCAGGATATGCTTCCACACCACATTCACCAACATCAAGACCTTGCATTTGATCATCATCAGATGCACGCAGAGGGCTAAGCTTATTTATAAGATATATTACAACAAATGCACTTGCAAATACAAAGACTGCAACTACCATAATTCCTTTTAATTGATCTATAATCAAAACATCTTTTGCAAATAATCCAACGGCCATAGTTCCCCAGATACCATTAACTAGATGAACAGATAAAGCTCCAACTGGGTCATCAAGACGAATTTTATCAAAAAGAGGAACAGCAACTACAACTAATATTCCGCCAATCAAACCAATAATAATACTGTCAATACTTGTATACAAATGTGGACCCGCTGTAATCGCCACCAGTCCACCAAGTGCGCCGTTTATAATCATTGTAATATCAAAGAGATGGTAGCGTATGTAAATAAAGATTCCTGACGCAAGACCGCCAGCTAGACCTGCTGTATTCGTATTAAAAATAGTAAGTGCTACACTATTTGCTAGCTCTTTTGTTGCTATGCCACCAACGGATCCACCATTAAATCCAAACCATCCTATCCATAAAAGCATAGCACCAAGCACAACAAGTGGTATATTTGATGCTGGAATAACTCTGATTTTTCCGTTCTGATATCTTCCTTTTCTAGGACCAGTAATTAAAATAGCTGCTAGCAATATCCATCCGCCAACAGAGTGGACAACTGTTGAGCCAGCTAAATCTGTCATATTTAAATCAAGCAGCGTACCTTTCAGAAAATCAGAACCCCAGCTAATATTTACTACAAGAGGGTATATAATAGCTCCAACAATTATAGTTAAAATTGTAAGAGGCAAAAGTCTGCTTCTCTCACCTACTCCACCACTTGTAATATTAATAGCTTTACCAACAAATGCCATCTGAAACATTACAAATGCATAATAGCTCATATCAGGCAAAGCCATGCCACCAAAAGCTATATTGAAACCAATCAGCATAAACGACATAGATGCAACAACATAAATCATCATATTAACAGTTAAAACACTTGTTACATTTTTTGTTCTAACAATCCCAGCCTCAAGCATAGCAAAACCAGGAACCATAAATATTATTAATGTCGTAGCAAAAATAGTAAATAATGTATTAATTATATATGGAGTATCCAAATTAAACCTTTATTGAAAATGGTTTTATTATAATATATTTTGTGTGATTATGATAATGTTTATTGCCTAATTTTTAGGCAATAATAAAAAATTAATAAGAGAACTTGTATCCTCTGCGACGAACTGTATGAATAACTTGAAAACCTAGTATGCTTTTTAATCTTTTTCTTATTTGATTTATTGCTACTTCAACTGTATTATCGCTAACATATTCAGGTTCTTCCCAAAGTGCATTTATGATTTCATCTTTTGAAAAAACTCTCTGTTTTCTAAGTGCAAGATATGCTAATATATCAAAAGTTTTGCCATTTAACGATACTATTTTTTCATCGTATTCTATTTTCTTGTTTGAAATATCAATTACTAATTTGTCTATATTAATCGTTGTCCCAAAAAGATGTCGCATATTTGCAAGCACTCTTGCAGCAACCAAATCTGGATGTTCGCAATTATTGCATATAACATCATCTGCTCCAAGATTAAAGAACTGACCTTGGTGTTTAGAATTTTTTGATATGACAATAATTTTTGTCTCATTTTTTTTGCGTTTTACATCATTTACATATCGCTCTAAAGCAAATTTAGTACCCTCATCTACTACTATTACAAGTTCATAGTGTCTAAAATCTGTAAAATTAGTAGCATCATACATATCTTTTGCATTATCTACAATACATATAAAGTATTTACTTAATTCAATCTCAAGTCTCTTAACATATTCGTCTTCAAAACCTATTGTTAATATTCTCATTCTCGGCTTAGCCTTAGGTAGCAAACAGCACTCAAAAATAGATGAGATATTATTTGCTAAAGTTATTTATGTAGAGTTATACCTAAATTTAGCTTATTTAAATATAAAAGTAACTTTTATCTTATTTTGGTATTTTATCTATATTTTTGTTTTTATGGCTCTAATATATACTCTTTTGGGGGCTGGATAACCCTCTATGGTTTTCGTAATATCACTTAAATCTAAAAAATCTTCTAAGCTTTGTCCATCAATCCATGATGTTTTTCTCTGTTCGGTAGCATCAGTGGCTTTAATGTCAAGTATCTCTACAGTAGAAAAACCTGCTTTTTTGCACCAATTACTCAGTGCCGATACAGTAGGTACAAAATAGACATTCGGAATTTTAGAATATCTATCATTTGGAACCAATGCCACATCATCATCACCATCTATCATAAAAGTATCTAAAATTAATTCACCACCACTATTTAGCCCCTTATATAATGACTTTAGTGTCGCAACTGGGTCGCTTCGATGATACAACACACCCAAGCAAAAAAGCGTATCAAACTTATGTTCATAAAGTCCCAAATGTTCCACACCTAAAAGTTCATATATTATATCACTTTTTATAAAATGATTAATAAAACTAAATTGCGTAAAAAAAAGGGCAGACGGATCAAATCCAACAAGTTTAGCTGGCTTATCTTCTAACATCTTAAATAGATAATAACCATTATTGCATCCTATATCACCAACTACTTTATCTTTTAGATTAAAGTGTGGACGCAAAAGATTATACTTGATGAAACTTTGCCATTCACTATCTATAAAAAGTGAATTAATCAAAAATGGACCTTTTCTCCATGGCTTCATTGCTATAGCAAGATTAGTAATTTCACTGATTAGTGACACATCACTAGCATCAAATGTTACTGTTACTTTATCGCTTGATATGTTTGTTATTGATTTTATTTCTGGTAGATTACGAATACGCTCCCATAGTGGGGCGATATCCTTGCTGGAAAGCATTTTTTGTCTTTGTATCCTTATGGTATCTAAATCACTCATTTATTTAAGATATGCTTTTATGATTTTTTGTGTCACAATTGGTCTATCATTTGCACCTACTCTTGCATTTTCTATCTTATCAACAGACGCTTGACCTTTGATAACCTTGCCAAATATTGTGTATCCACCATTTAACCATGGAGTTTGCTCCGTAGTAATAAAAAACTGGCTACCATTGGTGTTCTCACCATGATTTGCCATAGCTACAATATATGGCTTATCAAACACCAAATTTGGGGCATACTCATTTTTAAACTCTTTTTTCCATATAGAATCCCCACCCATTCCAGTGCCAGTTGGGTCACCACCTTGTATCATAAAGTCTTTAATTACTCTGTGAAAAATAAGTCCATTATAATAACCATTTTTTACATGTGTTGTGAAGTTCTTAACTGCAAGCGGAGCAGCTTTTGGAAGCATCTCTATCTCAATCACACCAGCATTAGTCTCTAAAACAACTATGCTTGTTTTGCCTAATACTGATTTTTTTGGTGCAGAAACAACTGCATTTCCATATACACTCATGCCTACTACTAGTAAAACACTCAATAATTTTTTCATATATCCACCTCACATTTTTTGATTTTTAATTTTTGAAGTATCTCTTCGAAATACTCGCCTCCAAGCCTACATGTATCATCTTTAAACTCTAAACATATTGATTGTTTATTTGGAGACACAGAAGAGACCCTGTCGTAGACAAATGGTATCAGTCCATGCTTATCGCCAATCTCATCAACTATTGATAGTATTTCATCTTTTAGAGCCAAATTATCTCCAAAAACCAAACTTAGCATCTCATATCGCTCTTCCATTTTCATATGTGCTTTAAGCTCTTTTGTTTTATACATTTTTACCTCGCATAACTTGTTGATCTTGTTTCTCTGATTACGCTTACTTTTATTTCAGCAGGGTATTGTACCTTATCTTCTATCTCTTTTGCAATCTCTTTACCCAAAAGTTTTGCTTCATTATCGTTAATTTTAGATGCGTTCACAATTACCCGTATCTCTCTACCAGCATTAATAGCGTAAGCTTGTGTTACAAACTCTTTTGATGTTGCTATATCTTCTATATCTTTAACTCGCCTTGAGAAGCTCTCTAAAACTTCTCTTCTGGCTCCAGTTCTAGCGGCACTAAGCGTATCAGCTGCACAAACAGCAGCAGACTCAACTGTAAACGCTTCTTCGTGTCCATGATGGGCATATATGGCATTTATTACAACTGGATGCTCATTATACCGTCTGCATAAATCAACTCCAATATCTACATGCGAACCACCCTGCTCTTGTGTAAGTGCTTTGCCGATATCATGCAATATTCCAGCTCTATTTGCAAGTTTTTCATCTCCACCCATTTCTGCAGCCATTATGCCAGCTAGTTTAGCAACCTCTAAAGTATGGGCTAATGCATTTTGTCCATAGCTAGCACGGTATTTTAGCTTTCCAATTAACCTTATTAAATCTTCATGCATAGGCATTAGACCCAAGTCCATAACGATATCTCTACCCTCGCTATATGTTTTTTTCTCAAACTCTTCTGTGACTTTTTCGAATATCTCTTCTATTTTAGCAGGATGGATTCTGCCATCATTTACTAAAATCTCAATCACTTCAGTAGCAATAGCCCTTCTATATAGATTGAAACTGCTTACAAGTAGCACTCCTGGAGTCTCATCTATAACGATATCAACACCCAAAAGCATCTCAAGGCTTTTAATATTTCTTCCCTCTTTCCCAATAATTCTTCCTTTATGTTCATCACTTGGAAGGGTTACTATATTGATTAATCTCTCTCCCGCAAATTCTCCTGCAAATCTAGTAGTTGCTTGAGCCAAAATATAATTTGCATTTCTCTGTGCATCTTCTTTTGCTATCTGTTCATATTTTCTAACAATCAAACCTATTTCATTACGACTTTTTTTCTCTACCTCTTTGAGAATGATATCTTTTGCTTCTTTTTGAGTGATAGAGGCTATATTCTCAATTCGCTCCAACATATTATCTATAGTCTCTTGCTTTTGTATTTCAAGAGAATCTAGTTTTTGTTCTTTATCATCTATGAACTTTGATAATTTATTAAGTTTAAGCTCCTGCTCTTCTAGTTTAGCTTCTTTTAAAGTCACAAATCTATTTTGCTCTTCAATCTCTAGTGAAGCAACTTGAAGTTCTTTTTTAAATTCCATCTCTCTAGTTTTGACACTCAAGTGTGCCTCTTTCAACATCAAATCTGTTTCGCTTTTTATTACCTTTGCTCTTGCTTTAGCCTCTAATTCAATATTAGAAAATCTTTTAAATGCATTATGCCTTAATACCAAAAATGTAATTAAAGCTCCAATTATTAATCCAGCAAATGCCAGTATACCACCTATAAACACTTATTATTCCTTATTATGTCCATATACTTTGCGTTGGCAAAATATCATATCTATCTGTTATTATTTTTTTATTTACGAGTAATTCTCTACTAATAAACAGACTGTTTTTTATATTTTTTTGTTCTTTTTCAAAAAATCTATCATACATTCCTTTTCCAAATCCAACTCGACGACCACTCAAGTCAACACCCAAAATTGGAACTATTGCTAAATCTATGTTATTATTTCTAAATTGTTTTGAGTTGTGAGGCTCTTTTATGCCGAATTTTTTCTTTTTTAAAGGCAATCTATATTTTACCAATCTAAAGCTTTCATGCTCCATAAATGGTACTAAAACTATCTTTTTCTCCATTCTTAATCTGTTTATTAGAGACAAAATATCCACTTCTGTGCATAATGGTATATATGCTAAAATAACTGTGGATTTACTATCAATGATTAGTTTATATATTTTAAAGATTATTTTTTTGTCAGTAGCTCTTTTTCTTGGTGAAATTGTAGATTTCTGCAATCTTGATTTACAGTATGCACGAAATTCTGATTTAATGGTATAGTTTTGCATTTTCTTGGAAGTCATCATTGGATATAATATCTAAAACTATATCAAAAATAGTACAAAGTAGGCAAAAATATGTTCAATTTTATCAAAAAAGCATTTGGAAAAACTGGTGATGTTATCCAAGAGATAGTACAAGTTAAGCAAAAGAATATCACGAAAGAACAATTTGAAGAGATTTTATTAGAAGCAGATGTTAATTATGAGCTTATAGAGAGACTGCTTGATTCAATGCCATCAATCATAAATAGAGTTCAAGCTTATAATTCACTAATCTCAATTTTTCAGTATAAAATAACATACAAAGCACCACAAGTAATACCATTTGTGGAGATGATAATAGGAGTTAATGGAGCAGGTAAAACGACTACTATTTCAAAACTTGCAAAAATGTACACCAATAATGGCAAAAGTGTGATGCTTGGAGCTGGTGACACATTCAGAGCTGCAGCTATTGAGCAATTAACCTTATGGGCAAATAAGCTTAATATTCCCATCATCTCATCAGCTCAAGGGGCTGATCCATCAGCTGTAGTTTATGATGCTATAAGTTCTGCAATTGCCAAAAAAGTTGACAATTTAATAATAGATACTGCAGGTAGACTGCACACCCAAACAAATCTAGCAGGTGAGCTTCAAAAGATGATAAGAATTGCAAATAAAGCTATGGAAGGTGCTCCACATCGAAAGCTATTAGTATTAGATGGCACACAAGGAAGCTCTTCTATTAATCAAGCTAGAGTATTTCATGAGATGGTTGGAATTGATGGAATAATAATAACAAAACTAGATGGAACAGCTAAAGGTGGTTCAATATTAAGTATAGCAGATGAGCTTAAAATGCCAATATTTTATATTGGTATTGGCGAACAACCTGATGATTTAATACCATTTAAGGCTAATGAGTTCGTAAATACGATGCTTGATGAGATTTTCATCTCATAAAAAGCAATCATTCAATTATCTTTTAATTTCAGATACTACTACACCTCTAAAATCACCTAGTTTAAATCCTGTGGCTAAATCTTTTGGATAGCTTTTTAATATTACTTTTTTAACTTCTGGCGATATATTCTCACCATGACAAATTAAACACTCTTGTTTTGCTGGAAGTGCCTTATATATTCTCTCAACTCCATTAATCATAACAACTTTTGGCTTATCAAAATTCTTAGATACAACAAACTCATTCATAACCTTTATATCAATTGCATCTGGTTTGTTGGCTGGATTACGATACTTTAATGCGGTTCTTCGTATGCTCTCTCCTTTAGGCAGTGTAGCGTTAAATCCTTTTGTCATTTTCATGGCAGAATTAGCACAAAATTTTGATGCTTTAATACCAGTTGGATCTTCTTTCATTGAGCTTTCAAGAGCTGGTTTGATAACACCTATAAATGCAATAATATTTTTAACACCTTTTGGTTGCTCCATATTTTCATCTATAGGTTTTTTAATCACTTGCTTAGGTGTTATTGCTTGATTTGTACAGCCAGCTAAAATTATTGATGCCAAAAGTATTGATATTTTTATCATATGTTTTCCTTATATTTATTATAAGATAGAATACTAACATAATATTCTTTTTTTAAACAAATAAATCTTATCTTATCGTCAAAATATTAGAACAATACATAGATAGCTCGTGATATCTAGCTAACAATCTCATTTTAATATAATTATGATATAATGTTTACAACTTCTGCAAAATATTACACACAACAGTCAATTTTTCGCAAAAAATCAAACTAAACATGAAAGAATAAACAATGACATTCAAAGACTTTAATTTAAAAGCACCAATCCAACAAGCAATAGATGAAGCTGGTTTCATAGAACCAAGCCCAGTCCAAAAAGAAGCAATCCCACTAATTCTAGCTGGTAGAGATATAATAGCTCAAGCACAAACAGGTACAGGTAAAACTGCTGCATTTGGTTTACCAATGCTAAATATGATGGAAGGTGATGGCTCAGTAGAGGGTCTAATCATCGTTCCAACAAGAGAACTTGCAATGCAAGTAAGTGATGAGATTTTCAGATTTGGCAAAAGCTCAAACCTAAAAACTGCAACAGTATATGGTGGAACATCTTATGACAAGCAAATCGAGAGAATAAAACAAGCAAGCGTAGTGGTAGCAACTCCTGGTAGACTTCAAGATTTACTACAAGGTGGTCGTATTAAATTGGCTCCAAAATTTGTAGTTCTTGATGAAGCTGATGAAATGCTTGATATGGGCTTTTTGGATGAGATAACAGCAATATTTGAGATGATTGAAAATGAGAATAGACAAACTTTGATGTTCTCTGCAACAATGCCTCCTCAAATCAGAAAACTAGCTGAGAAAATCCTAAAAGATCCAGCAACAGTAGCTATCACAAAAGGCGAAAGCACAAACAAACTAATAACTCAACTTTACTATGTTGTTGAAGATCACGAGAGAGATGATGCACTTGTTCGTTTGATTGATTACAAAAACCCTACAAAATGTATTATATTTTGTCGTATGAAAAAAGAGGTTGATAGACTTGCTTCACATATGACATCTCAAGGATTTAAAGTAGGCTCATTGCATGGAGATATGGAGCAAAGACAAAGAGAGACTACTATTAGAGCATTTAAAAATGGTAGTGTTGATATATTTATAGCTACTGATGTTGCAGCTCGTGGACTTGATGTAAATGATGTTAGTCATGTTTTTAATTATCACCTACCATTTGATAGTGAAAGCTATGTACATAGAATTGGTAGAACTGGCAGAGGTGGGAAAAGTGGTGAAGCTGTAACTCTTGTTAGCCCTAGTGAACTTCGTACTATCAAAAGAATTGAAAAAGATGTTGGTACACAAATGGTAACTCAATCAATTCCAAGCAGAAGTGAAGTGCAATCAAGCAAACAAGATGAACTTGTAGCAGCTGTTGCAAATACAAAAATTACAGAACACGCTATTGAAATAGTAAAAACTCTTCAACATGAAATTGACATTGTAGCAATTGCACATATGCTAGCCTCAATGATGCTTGAAAAGCAAGAGATAAAAGGTAAAGAAAGAATAGGCTTTAAAGCTGAAGATGTAGCCAAATTACTTGAAAAAGCTAATGCAAGTAGAGATAACAGAAGTGGTGGCAGAAGCAGAAATGGTGGTGGTGGTAGAGGTAAGCCTCCATTTAATCGTTCAAGAAGCAATGACGACAGAAGAGAAGGTGGTCGTTCAGAAGGTCGCTCAAACAGCGATAGAAACAATAGATCAAGCCGTCCAAGAGGTGACAGACCTTCAGGTGGTGGCAACAGAGCACCAAGAAAAGACTAATACTATCCATATATGACAAATCAAAAATTTTTACCAACCACCAAAGAAGAGATAGACTCTCTTGGGTGGGACAAGTGCGATGTGATACTTGTCACTGGAGATAGTTATGTTGATTCTGCTTATATTGGTGTTGCCGTAGTTGGTAGAATTTTAGAATCACAAGGTTTTAAAGTAGGTATTATTGCCCAACCTGATATTAAAAGCAATATTGATATTATGCGTCTTGGCGAACCAAAACTATTTTGGGGTGTTAGTGGTGGAAGCGTTGATTCTATGGTTGCAAACTACACAGCAACAAAAAAATTTCGTAATAGTGATGACTATACCCCAGGTGGAGTAAACAACAAAAGACCTGATCGTGCCGTACTTGCATATACAAATCTCATAAGACAATATTATAAAAATACAGTTCCTATTGTATTAGGTGGAATAGAGGCTAGTTTGCGTCGTGTTACACATTATGACTATTGGAGTAACTCACTTCGCAAACCAATCTTGTTTGATAGCAAGGCTGATTATCTAATTTATGGCATGGGCGAAATAGCACTAAAAGAACTTGCTCTTGCAATCAGTAATGGAGTCAGTCCAAAAGAGATAAGAGGTATCTGCTATATTGATAGCGTTGCACATGAAGACTATATAAACCTTCCATCTCACGCAGAGTGTTTGGATAATAAAGAGAAATATATTGACTTGTTTGATATATTTTATGACCATAATGATCCTATTAGTGCCAAAGGATTATCACAAAAAGTAGACACTAGATATCTAATACAAAATCCACCATGTAGATACCTAAGTGAGCCAGAAATGGATGAAGTAGCTGCCTTGCCCTATACTAGAACCTTGCATCCATATTATGCCATGCAGGGCAAAGTAAAATGTATGGAGACTATCGGATATTCTGTAACAACACATCATGGATGCTGGGGTGAATGTAACTTTTGTGCAATTGGCGTACATCAAGGTCGTACGATTAGAACGAGAAGTGAAGATTCAATAATAAAAGAGGTTACAAGCTTCACAAAAGAGCCAAAATTCAAAGGTATTATTAATGACCTTGGTGGTGCTAGTGCTAATATGTATGGTTATGAGTGTGATAAAAAACTAAATCATGGAACATGTGAACATCAAAGATGTGTTGACCATAAACGACTATGTAAATCAATGAAACCAAATCATGAAAGACTTATTTCACTAATGAAAAGGGTTAGAAATATAAAAGGTGTCAAAAAAGCCTTTGTGGCATCTGGAATTAGATATGACATCATATCTAAAGACAAAGAATATGGAGAAAAATACCTAAGAGAGCTAATCACTCATCATATATCAGGTCAGATGAAAATAGCTCCAGAACATACAGAGGACAATGTACTTAATCTGATGGGCAAACCAGGCAAAAATAGCCTCAGAGAGTTCAAGCAGATTTTTGACAAAATAAACAAAACAACAGATAAAAAGCAATTCTTGACCTATTATCTAATCGTAGCCCATCCAGGATGTACAGAAAAAGATATGCATAATCTAAAGAATTTTACCACGAATGAACTCCGTATAAATCCAGAACAAGCCCAAGTCTTTACTCCAACTCCAGGGACATATAGTGCAGTTATGTATTACACAGAGCTAGATCCGAAAACTCGTAAGCCAATATTTGTAGAAAAAGATAATAGAAAAAAAGAGATACAAAAATCAATTGTAGTTACAAAAGAAAAATATTGTGGAAATAATTTCTCCTCATAATATGACTAGCTAAAAAGCTTGATTTGCTTTTTTATTTACTAGCTGCTACCCTAATCTTTTCTTTGCGTTTTTGCTCCAATAGTAGTCTGTCTTGACTTATTTTATTTTTGCTTTTGGCAAATATTTGCATATCTTCTACTTCGTCCATCTCATCAACAATTTCAACACCTAATAATACTTCAATAACATCTTCAAGAGTTACAACACCAGCTGTTTGATTGTAACTATCCTTAACTATAAAGAGATGTGTTTTACGCTTTATAAACATATCAATAAGCAATGAAACAGGAAGGCTCTCAGATACATGGTGAGCATCAATAATCAAATCATTCATAATCGAGCTGTCTCTATCTTCTAGGCTAGCCTCTAGAATTGATTGATTTAAAACAATACCAACGATATCATCAATAGTTTCATTGAAAATAGGAATTCTTGAATGAATATACATTCTGTCATCTTCTATGGCATCGCCCACGGTCATCTCTGCTTGGAATGCCACAACAACACTTCTTGGGGTCATTATATCTTTTGCTTTTATATGTTTTAATTTAAGTAGATTTTCTATCAAATGACTTTCACTACTCTTTATCGTGCCATCTCGCTCACCCATAGCAACAACTGCCATAATCTCATCACGACTATAATCTGCAACTTTTTTCTTACCCTTGGTTAAGAAATTTGTAATAATTTTTGATAGCCACACAAAAGGATATGTTACTTTGATTAAAAATTCAATTAAAATTGCTGATGGAACTAATAATTTTTTCCAATACAATGCACCAATAGTTTTAGGGATAATTTCTGAAACATACAAGATCAAAAGAGTCAATACAAATGCTACAGCTGTTTGAAATTGACTACCAAAGAGTATTTGAGCTTGAGCACCAACACCTGCTGCACCCATGGTGTGAGCAAAAGTATTGAATGTTAAAATTGAAGATATTGGTCTATCAATATTCTTTTTAAGATTTTTTATCACATCTATAGTGTCGCCATGCTCGTCTCTGGATAATGTTTCTATGTATGAATTTGTACTTGAAAGCAAAACAGCTTCAAGCATTGAACACACAAAAGATACAAAAAGTGCCAAACCGAGATATATTAAGAGAAGGGTCATACTATAAAAACCTTATAGCATATTTTATGTTCATTTGTGTTATTGCACCTATGACATGAATCATTGTTGTTCATATAAAGCATATCCTTTTTATTTAAAAACATTTAATCTTGTTTATTAAATTTAGTGTATTATAGCACAAAGATGACATAATGAAGATTAAAATCATATCATTAAAGCTCTAGCAAATTCTATTGCCTCTTGCGTTGGATTTTCACCACTAATTATTCTAGCTATTTCATATATTCTACCATTTGTGTCAAGTATTACGGCACTACTATTTTCACCGTTTTTGGATATTAATATATGCTGTTTAGCCTTAGAAGTTAAATGCGCTTGATGAGAAATAGCAAATATTTGATAATTCATTGACAATAATGAAAGCATATTAGCTATAGCGATAGACTCATCCCCACTTACATTGGCATCTATTTCATCAAGAATAATTACGCCTTGATTTTTACTTTTATTACTATTTTTTGATGCCACCAGTATTGCTAATCTGAGTCTATTAAATTCTCCTCCACTCAGAGTTGATATTTTTGAAGTTCCTATTGAGATATCTATATTATCGCTACCACTTTTATCTATCTCTTTATCTGTAAAAATAAATTTTGCTTTTGGTAATTTAAGCTCAGTTAAATATTCACCTATAGTATCTTCCAGCCTTAATGCGGCTGCTTTTCTTGATATTGATATATCCTTACTTAGATTGTATAGTAATTCTTGTTGCTTCCTTATAAACTCTTCTAACATTGTTTTATCTTCTTCTATGTATTCAAATGAAGCAAGTTCAGTTTTCTTTTGCTCAAGATAATTTAATGAATCTTCAATTGAGCCATATTTATTTTGTAAAGATGTAAGTTGCTCTAATCTTCCCAAAATAGCCTCTATATCAAGTTCTTCAAGTTCGCTAGCCAAAGATATCGTTTCATCTATATCAATACGGAGTTTATTCATTGCCTCAATAAATAGTGATCCATCATTTTCTGAAAACCTATAAAACTCAGCAACTTTACTTTCAAAATCAAATATACCGTCACAATTTTCAGTAGATGCTTTTAGTTTATCAATTTTAGATAGCTTTTGCTTTACTTCAAGCAGTGCAATATCTTCACCTATTTTAGGATTAATGGAACTTATTTTATCAATCTCAAATTTTGCAAACTCTATTAAATCAACTATTTTTGTCTCATCATCTTTTATTTTGGCTAACTTAGTTTTTGCATCCCTATAGGTTTCGTAATCAATTTTAATATCAAGTAGTTTTTGAGCGTACTTGGTATCAGTTGAACAAATATGGCTATCAATTAGCCCAACTAGTGATGCACTATCAATACCGCTTTTATCTCGCACGCTTAGATATTTAACATATGGTGAAAACATCTCTTCAAGAGATTTTTTAGAAATATTTTGATCATTTAAATAATATCTAATTTTTTCTTTTTTAATTGATTTTATAAGCGTTGTATCTGTAATTTCATATAGTTCATTCGCAAAATCATTTGGTGTATTTATACTAAGCTCACACAATGAGGCATTAAGCGATGATTGATACCCAAAACTACTTAAAATTGTACCCATCAATAGTGATTTGCCAGCTCCACTTGGTCCGGTAAACACTACCAGTCCATTTTCAAATTCCAAATTAACACTTTTAAAATCTACTAAATCTTTGAATATTAGCTGTTCTATCATTATTATTTTTTATCGCCCCAATGCAATTTTTCTCTCAATGTATCAAAATATGTTTTATTCAATCCATGCAACATTTTAGCTCCACGCTTTGCACCTTTTATAACCACCGTATCATTATTGGATAAACTGTAATCATCTTGACCATCTACAATTAATATCATTTTATCTTCGCTTGATGTAAGTTCAATTGTAAAATCAGCAGGAACTACAAGTGGTCTTTGAGTAAGTGAATGAGCCGATATTGGTGTCATTATAAATGCCTTAGTTAGAGGATACATTACTGGTCCACCTACTGCTAAATTATAAGCTGTTGAGCCTGTTGGTGTTGACACTATTAGTCCATCTCCACGATATGTATTAAACCAATTACCATCAATCGAAGCATCAATTTTTACCATCTTTGAGATTGTTGGTCTTGTGAGAACTACATCATTGAAAGCAAAGAAATTTATTTTTGTCCTGTGAGGTGAACTTATATAGCCCTCTATCATCATTCTCTCATCAATTGTATATTTGCCACAAAACAAATCATCTAAAAAACTATCAACACTCTCGATACTAATATCTGCTAAAAATCCTAAGTTTCCAGCATTAATACCAAGAACAGGTTTTTTGTGTTTGTAGCTTTTTCTTACAAGAGACAGTAGTGTTCCATCTCCACCTAGTGAAACCAAAAAATCAGACTCTTTGCACATTTCATCAAAATCTATGCCATCTTCATCTATTGTACTAGCTGAACTACTTGACAAAAGCACTTTAATGCCTTTATTTTCAAAAATACTCTTTATGTTTATAAAAATATCTTTAAGCGAATTATCATTTGGCTTAATAGTAAATCCAGCAGTAGATATTCTTTTTAGTTTTAATTCTGGCAAATTTGAATTCCTAGTTATGATTATTTATTTTACAATTATATCAAACTAAAATTCAATATTAATCTTTTGTGTACAAAATGGCACTAATATTTGATGCTACTGCATTTTGTGCTGATATATCATACTTTAAATTTTTACCATTCATAATATTATCATTCATTTTAGCAACAAATGAGTTAGGTATATAGACAAACTGTTTATTCATATCATATATTGCCTTATCTGTTTTATATTCAAAACCATTCTCTTGTCTAAGAACAACATCACCATATAGCGTAGAAAGATTGCCATCATAAACAGCCTTATTTGCTTTTAATAATTTTAATTTTTGACCACTATATGATATGTCATTTAATGTCAATACTCCATTTACTTGGACACCAGACTTGGCAAATGATTGATTTAATTGTGTAGTGGCATTTACTTCACTAAATGTTGAACTAGTGAATTCAAGCTCTTTTTTAAAGCTAGATACTACAGCTTCTTTACTTTCTTGTTTCGAGCTCAAAGTAACTACTATAACGATAGATATAGCAATATAAAGCACGGTTTCAAGTTTTATAGCCATGGCTCTATAAACTTATCTTCTAAGCCATCTCTTTTCAAAATGTATTCTATCATCTCTCGCACGGCTCCGTCTCCACCTTTTTTGGTTAAAACTACATCTGCATTATTACGCACATATTCAATTGCATCAAAAGGTGCAAAAGATATTCCAGAGAGTGAAAACATATTAAGATCATTCAAATCATCTCCAATTGATGCTACTTGTGATGAGTCTAATGATAAATCTGACATTAATTTACTCAAAACTTCTTTTTTATTTCTCACACCTTCAAAAAAATACTCTATTTTAAGCTCATTCGCTCTTCTTTGTATTATTTTTGAAGTTCTGCCCGTAATGATTGCTGCTTTTTTGCCTAGTTTTATCCAGCCCTCTATCCCAAAACCATCTTTTACATTAAATGATTTGATATCTTCGCCATTTGAACTATAAATTATTGAACCATCAGTTAGTGTTCCATCAACATCAAGTACTAAAAGCTCTATACTCATAGAACACCTTTTGTGCTTGGAATTCCAGCGTTATTGTTTACTACCAGAGCTCTGCGTAGTGCAACAGCTAGGGCTTTAAACGATGCCTCGATGATATGATGCTTATTTGTACCTCTTTGATATATCAAATGCAAAGTAAGAGGTAAATTCATAGCAAATGATTTAAAAAACTCTTCTACAAGCTCTACATCAAAATCTCCTACTTTACCACCAATTGGAAGATCAAAAACCAAATATCCACGATTAGATAGGTCTATATCACAAGCAATGCTAGCCTCATCCATAACAACAACTGCATTTCCATATCGTTCTATATTTTTGACCGGATAGATAACTTTGTTAAGTGCATTTGCAAGCACAATTGCAACATCTTCTACACTATGATGATCATCAATGTGTGTATCACCAACACAAGAAATATTAAGGTTTAAATGTGCATGTCTGCCAAATGCCTCAAGCATATGGTCTAAAAATCCTATGCCAGTAGAAATATTAGTTTCACCTTTTCCATAAAGCTCAACACTTACTTTAATATTTGTCTCTTTTGTAACTCTTTGCACCTCTGTCATCTTTATCCTCTAATTATTATATTTGTATTAAGATTATGAGAAACTATAAAATCTCTAGCTTCGGCCTCTGTACTAAAACCATTTACAAAGACTCTGTATATATGTGAGCCGTCATCAGTTAGGAAACTTTTAACATGTGTGCCTCTTGATGTATCAAGAATTCCATATTTTGATTTTGCATTTTGAGCAACAAGCAAATCTTTAAATGCTCCTACTTGTATACTATAAGTACTTAAGGTTCTTTGTTGTGTTCTTGCTGGCTGGATAACCTTTGCTATTTTCTCTCGCGAACCCTCTAATTTACTCTTAAATGATAATGCTGTAATTGTAACATTTGCAATTCCTGACTTATCTAGCCCTATTGCTCTACCTGCAGCATAACTACAATCTATGACTCTCCCATCTACAAAAGGACCCCTGTCTGTTATTCGCACTACAACTGATTTGCCATTGTCATGATTTTGAACTCTAACCATTGTATCCATCGGCCATGTTTTGTGAGCCGCAGTCATGTCGTGCATATCATATATTTCACCATTGCTTGTATATTTACCATGAAATGTTGGTCCATACCAACTTGAAATTCCTTTCATGTTCTCTCCAACTTTAATAAATGTAGGCTCATAAGGCTTACCAAGAACGACATATGGCTTCATTGTTGATTTATGCCTTGCTTGGCTTGTTATCTTTGTATTTTTCTTGCCCAGAGTCTGGTTAAAACAACCCGTAAATAATCCAATAGAAAGTGTTGTAGTAATGTAAATAGTAAATATTTTCCTCATAAACGCCTTTTATTTTAATCTTATATCACTTTATTATCTCAATATTTGGCTTTAATTTTGCTTTATGACCAGAATAATCTTATTGCATTACTAGTTGTAATTTCGCATATATTTTCTTTACTCATATTTGATAGTTCAGACATTTTTGATGCAATAAAATTACAAAAAAGTGGCTCATTTCTCTCACCTCTATGTGGATGTGGGGTTAAGTATGGAGCATCTGTTTCAATGATTAATCTATCAGTTGGTATTTTAGGATACACCTCTATAAGTTTTCTAGCATTAGAAAATGTCAAAACACCACCAATTCCAAAATAGAAATTTTTCTTGGCTAATTTAAGCAGCTGATGATCAGCATTATAGCAATGCAACACTCCACCCTTTTCTCCAGCATACTTTTCTAGTATCTCTAGTGAATCAAGGCTTGCATCCCTGATATGAATAATTAGAGGCTTATTGTATTTATTAGCAAGGTTAATCTGATCCATAAAAATATCTTTTTGAAGTGCCTTCTCATCTGCTATCGCTCCACTACCTTCTGGTAAACGATAATAGTCAAGTCCACATTCACCTACTGCTACACACTTTGGATGACTAATATATTTTTCAACTTCTACCCTATCATAATGCTTGGCATCATACGGGTGAACACCTGTAGCAAAATATATCTCATCAAATCGCTCACTAAACTCTACTGCTTTTTGAATAGTTTTTGGATCTGCCGCAGGGATGATAAACCTATTTACTCCACCATCAATAGCTCGCTTAAGAACATCATCTATATCATCATTATATCGCTTATCATCAAGATGGCAATGTGTGTCTATTATCAATTAAATTCTCACTTTTTTAGAATATCTAAACTTTTATTATATAGCTCTGTATTTATATGAAACATTCCAAGCAACATATGAGGTAAATTAAAATGGCTATAATTCTCTTTTGCTATTTCCATAATTTTACCAGTAAGATTTTTATCTGCACTCCAAAATACCATTCCTACATGAGTTTGTGCTTGTGGTGCTATAATCTTTGGCATACCATGTAGATAAACTCCAGCTTCGCCAAGTGATTCGCCATGATCACTCATATAGACCATTTTGGTGTCAAAATTGTTATTTTTCTTTAACAAATCTATTGTATCTCTCAGAAATGAATCAGTATATAATAGTGCATTGTCATATGCGTTTGAAACCTCTTCCTTGCTACACTGTTCTAGCTGATTTGTTTTACATGTTGGCTTAAATTTTTCATATTCAGCAGGATATCTCTTTGAATATGCTGGACCATGATTTCCCATTTGATGTAGCACAATCAATATATCTCCACTTTTCTTACTGTCAATATATTTTTGTAGTCCAACAATCATACCTTTGTCTCTGCACTCTACATCACACATTGTATTTGTTGCATTTGTTTTATAATCTTGATATTCCACATTAAGTGCAACACCTTTGGAATCAGAATTATTATCTCTCCAAAGCACATTAACTCCAGCTCTTTTTAGTACATCAAGTACATTATCCTGTGAATTTGCTAACTCTTTATCATTACCTTTCTCACCCAAAAATGAGAACATACATGGCACCGATACGGCCGTGGAGGTTCCACAAGACTCTACTGTTGGAAAACTAACGACATTTGATTCACTTTTAAGTTTTGGGTTAGTCTCTTTGTTATATCCATTTAGAGAAAAGTGGTCACCTCTAGCTGATTCACCCACAACCAATATTACGAGCTCTCTGGGAGATTTGCCACTGTTATCAATCCGTGCATCAAGACCAAGCTTGGTATATGTAGTGTTTTTAGGAAATAGATTTATTCCTATAAACTTACCCATGTTGTAGATAGGAAATGTTGGATTTGTATAAAATCTAAGTGGCTTATGCTCTCTAAAAAATGATGCAAAATATGAACCAAAAGATAGTATTATGATGACAATAACGGCAATCGATGCAACACCAGTAATCAATCTAGACTTAACAGTATGCTTAAATGTTTTGACTATAATAGGCTGTTTATATATATAAATCGATGGCAATACACTCAAAAACAATACAAAACCAACAAGCTGCCAACTAAACAAATCTAAAGACTCGTTCATATTAGTCTGTAATGCATTATCTATCATTCCATCATCAATAACAACATTGTATGTATACATAAAATAAGCCGAAAATGCGGATATAGCAGTAAATAAAACCAATATGGGCTTTGTTGTATGTCTTGAACTAAACATAGTAAGTATCAAAATCATTACAGATAATAAAACTATCGACAAAGCACCCACAAAAAGTATATTAAATCCCGTTAATGGATAAACATCTGTAACTTTATTAAAAAATGTAAAATTAGCAAATATTAGTAAAAAAAGTGAAATAATAATAATTAGTTTTGTTTCGCTAATAGCTTTCAATGTGGGTTCCTTTATGATTCGATTGTGAATTATACACAATATTTATGAACTAAAAATTAATAGTATTCTTAATATTATTACTTAAAAATTAATTTTTTTGTGTTTGATTGTATAGCGATGGCGGACGAGGAGAGATTCGAACTCTCGGTACAGTTGCCCGTACGTCTCCTTAGCAGGGAGGTGGATTCAGCCGCTTTCCTACTCGTCCATCTTTGTGGAGTGATATTTTACTTGAGAAAAGCTAAAATAAACCTTAAATTATAACTATTTTATACAAAATTTGAAACAAAAGTTGTTTTAAGAAGTGATAATATAGTATGATTATAAAAAAATAAGGATATTATAATGAATAATAAATTAACTCCACTGCTAATATTAATAATTTTCATATTAGGTGCGTGGTTTATGATAGACAAAATGAGTCACGCAGTCAAGATTACACAACCTACGGAAAAAACTCAACCAAAATAAATTGAATTAAGCTAGACTTTCTATTTTGTCTAAGATTTTTTCAACTTTTTCTTTTGGGTTACTATCACTATATATGGGTCTGCCAATTACTGGGAAATCTACAAGCTCTTGTGCGGCAAACTCTAGCGTAGCAACCCTACTCTGATCTCCACTATCTTCCCCAAATGGTCTTATGGCAGGACAAAGTGTCATAAAATCTTGTGATGTTACTGATTTTATGGCTTTACTTTCAAACGCGCTACAAACCACACCATCAAGCCCATTTTCATAACTCATACGAGCAAATTGTGTTGCTTTTTCCATTATAGACTTTTCATAAATATTCTCAAATTCTTCATCATCGAATGATGTTAATGCTGTTACTGCCAACACAATTGGTCTAACAGGAAGCGTGGAGAGTCTCTCCATGACTGCTTTCATAGCAACTGTCCCAGCACTTGCGTGAATGTTAAACATATCTACACCAATATTAGCTATTTCTAGTGCAGCGTCAGCCATAGTGTTAGGAATATCATAAAGCTTTAAATCAAGAAATATTTTTGCTTTAGGATTTAGCTTTTTAAGCTCGCTTATAAACTCTTTACCGTCTCTAATATATGAGCGAAAACCGACTTTTAACCATATTGATTTTATGCCTATCTCTTTTACTAATTCTATATTTTGCGATTTTGTCGGCAAATCTAATGCGACACATAATTTCATGAATTACCTTGTTTTGATATAACTTTGGTATAATAATATCTAATTAACACTAAAGAGAATAAGGAAACAAAAAAATGTTCGGTAAAAAAATAAAAAACTACAATCCAACAGCCCAAGAACTAGCAGTAATGCAATTTGCAAAAATCACAACAAATAAGGGTGTAATATGGACAAACTTATACCCTAATGAAACTCCAATAACTGTTGCAAATTTTGCTCATCTTGCAAATGAAGGCTTCTATGATGGTCTTAGATTTCATAGAGTAATAGCTGGTTTTATGGCACAAGGCGGATGTCCACATTCAAGGGCTGGTGGAAATAGTGGCATGGCTGGAACTGGTGGACCAGATTGGGCCATCGAGTGTGAAACAAATGTTCCAAGCTGTCACAAACATTCTAGAGGCACACTATCTATGGCTCATGCAGGCAGAGATACTGGCGGTAGCCAATTCTTTATCACATTTGTAGCAACTCCTCATTTAGATGGTGTTCATACTGTATTTGGTGGCATTGACCCTGAAGATGTTGATAGTCTTATGACACTTGATAGCATCGCAATGAATGATACTATTGAAAAAATAGAGATACTAAAAGAGAAAAACTAAACCAAAACTTGGAGTCTAAATGTATGGATTTTATCGTATTACAGTAGCCTCTCCTAGGCTTCATCTTGGTTCAACAAATGAAAACAAAAACGAAATATTAAAACTAATAACACAATCAAAAACAAGCTCCGTGATACTATTTCCAGAATTATGTATCACTGGATATAGTGTTGGTGATATGTTTTTTAATAAAACACTTTATGACGCACAAATAAATACACTCAACGAAATATTACAAGAAACTCAAAACATATCTTCTATTATTGTTCTAGGAATTGCGGTTATGGAAGCTGGTAGACTCTACAACTGTGGAGTTGCCATCCAAAATGGAACCATACTTGGAATAGTGCCAAAAAGTTATCTACCAAACAAAAAAGAATTTTATGAAAAAAGACACTTTACAAGTGGATTCGATGCACAATTTAAGTCAATAAGCATATGTGGAATAGACACTCCATTTGGAACTGATTTGATTTTTTCCGATAACAATGATATGACTTTTGGTATCGAAATATGCGAAGACTTATGGGCATTGACACCACCGAGCAATCAATTAGCATCAAATGGTGCGACACTAATCTTAAATCTATCGGCAAGTAATGAGCTTGTAGGTAAAGCAAACTATAGAGAGGGTTTAGTAAGAAATCAAAGTGCAAGGCTTTTATCTGTTTATGCATATAGTTCTAGTGGAGTCTATGAGTCTACTAGCGATACTATTTTTGGGGGAGATTGTATCATATGCGAATACGGCGGGGTATTGGCTAGAAGTCAAATGTTCAAAAGAGAGAGTCAGCTAATAACAAGTGATGTGGATTTACAAAAACTTACATATATGAGGTTAGCAGAAACTTCTTTTTGTGATAGTCTTCAAACAAAAATAAGAAAAATAATTTGCAGACAAACACCAAAAATAGATAAACTAGATAAGTTTATCGACCCTAATCCATTCGTGCCAAGATTACAAAGTGAAAAAGAGCTGAGATGCGAAGAGATTATAAAGATTCAAGCAAACGCCTTGATTACAAGATTAGAGAGTGCGAAAATCAAAAAAGTAGTTATTGGCGTATCTGGTGGTCTTGATTCTACTTTAGCACTTTTAATTTGTGATTATGCATTTGAAATGATGAACTGGAGCAAAGAAGATATTATAGCTATCACTATGGCAGGATTTGGCACAACTCCCAATACAAAATCAAATGCTCATAGGCTTTGCGAAGTATTAGGAGTTGTCTTGCGTGATATACCCATAATAGATATTGCGAAAAAAGAGTTTGAAGCTATTGGACATGACGAGAGCAATCATAGCATAGTATATGAAAATGTTCAAGCTAGAATTCGCACTACAATACTTATGAATATAGCCAACAAAGAAGGTGGAATAGTAATAGGCACTGGAGATATGAGCGAAATAGCATTAGGATGGAACACATATAATGGTGATCATATGAGCATGTATGGATTAAATAGTGGAGTACCAAAAACTCTAGTAAAATTTTTAGTAGAATATTTTCAAAAAGGTAGCATTAAAACAGAAATTCTACAAGATATACTTGACACACCAATATCCCCTGAATTATTACCACACAATACAGGGGTAATTCAGCAAGAGACTGAAAAAATTATAGGGCCATACGAACTTCATGATTTTTTCTTATATCATATGCTTAAATATGGGGCTACACCAAGCAAAATACTCTATTTAGCCGAATTAGCATTTGAAAACAAATATAATGAATCTGAAATTAAAAAATGGTTAATCATATTTCTAAAAAGATTTTTCACACAACAATTCAAGCGAAATGCTATGCCCGACGGTCCAAAAGTTGGGACTATTAGCCTTAGTCCTAGGGCGGATTTGCGAATGCCAAGTGAGATGAATTTGAACATTTGGATAGATGACTTAAATAAATAAATATTTATTTTTAAAAAAAATTATAAAATATACCTAATTTTAAGTAAAGATTTTAAAAATGTGCTATAATATGGGCGATGAAAGATGAAGTTTGATGTCATCTTAGCTGTGTTACTATTGTACGACGCTATACGACTAAATTCTACTGGTTCTGATTCCGCTTCATAATGAAGTGTATATATAACATAAGGTTTACACATGGCACAAATTTTAGAAGGAACTGTTAAATGGTTCAACGATGAAAAAGGTTTTGGATTTATCCAACAAAACAATGGTGGTAAAGATGTTTTCGTACACTTTAGACAAATCAATAACCCAGACAGAGGTCGTATCACACTTAGAGAAGGTCAACCTGTGACTTTTGAAATAGGTGAAAGCGATAAAGGGCCACAAGCTCAAAATGTAACTGCACTATAAGTTCTACTTAAAGAGGAATTAATCCTCTTTGCTTTATTTTAAATCTAAAAAAATCAAATTATAAAACTAAATTTTACTTGTTTTTCTTTTCTATATAATGATATATAGCTTTTACCTCTTCATTTGTCAATGAATAAGTCGGCATAATATCATGTACATTATTTACACTTGCTATGGTTTCATTTAATGTTTTCTTAGTAATATCAGAACCTCTAACCTCATGTGCAACTTTTTTTTTTGTTTTTTTATCAGTAGTGTAAAATGTTCCAATTTCAACTCCCTTGCCATTTGCACCATGACACTCGGCACATCCGATGCCTCTCGGATTTTCATAGAGCATAGCTCCATATTCATAATCTGAGATAAAATCTTGTTTTGAAAATAAAAATAGAGGCAGTAAAAATAAAAGTAAAATTCTCAAAAGTTCTTCTCCTAAACAATTTTTGATATAATACCTAAAAATATTAAAGAGAGTACAATGCAACTCATAGATGGCAAATCACTAGCTAATAAAATTCAAACAGATATTGCAACAAAAGTATCGAAACTAAAAGATGAAAAAAATATAACTCCAGGTCTAGCTGTGCTTCTTATAGGCGATGACCCAGCTAGTCAAGCTTATGTTAAGATGAAAGCTAAAGCCTGTAAAGAAGTTGGATTTTATAGTATAGTACATGAAATGCCAACAACAATAACACAAGATGAAATAATATCTACAATAGAGATGATGAATGCCAACCCAAGAATAGATGGGATACTTGTGCAACTTCCATTGCCTTCGCACATTGATACTGATAAAATTATTGAGATAATTGAGCCAAAAAAAGATGTAGATGGATTTCATCCATACAATGTAGGCAGACTTGTAGCTGGACTTGATAGTTTTGTGGCGTGTACTCCACTTGGCGTTATGAAGATGTTTGAAGAGTATAATATTGATTTGAAAGGCAAAGATGTATGCGTAGTGGGAGCTAGTAATATAGTTGGAAAACCTATGGCTAGTCTGCTTTTAAACGCTAATGCTACTGTAACAATCACTCATATTCACACAAAAGATTTAGCTTTCCATACCAAAAAAGCAGACATAGTAATAGTGGGCACGGGAGTTCCAAAACTCATTAAAAAAGATATGATAAAAGAAGGTGCTATTGTGGTTGATATAGGCATTATTAAGCTTCCTGATGGAACTATTACTGGTGATGTGGATTTCCCAGCTGTTAGTCCACTCTGTTCATATATCACACCAGTACCTGGCGGTGTTGGCCCCATGACAATTGCTATGCTATTGTCAAACACGCTAAAATCAGCACAAAAGAGAGAAATTTAGAATGAAAAAAGTATTATCTGGTTGTTATCGTTTCGCTGGTTCATGGACTGGCACTATTACTATAGTACTTTTTTTGATATTTTTTGTAGCACAATCGTTTGTAATACCAAGTGGCTCTATGAAAAGAACACTGCTTATAGGTGATTTTTTGTTTGCTAAAAAATTTAGTTATGGTATACCAACGCCACATTTGCCGTGGCTTGAGATTCCACTATTGCCAGATTTTAATGGAAACGGTCATTTAATAGAAGGTCCTAGACCGCAAAGAGGCGATATAGTAATATTTAGAAATCCAGAAACTCCAAAAGTTCATTTTGTAAAAAGATGTGTGGCTGTTGGCGAAGACGAGGTAATATATGACGACAAACAACTATATATTAGACCTCACGAAGGTGATAATTTCATAAAAGCAAACTTTGATTCAAAATTGATAGTTAAGCTAGGTGGTACATTATGGGTAAAAGATCCATATATTGATAAATATCCAGGGATAAACTACACTCCACAGCCCGATATGAATACATTTGATGAACTTATGGCTAGAGCTAAATCTCCTTTAGCTTCAACTCCTTTCATAGTTGATATGCAGCCTGTTTTTGTTGATGAACTTCACAAAGAGGTCTTATATAGAAAAGTACCAAAAGATAGCTTTTATATGATGGGTGATAATAGAGAAAATTCAAGCGATAGTAGATTCTGGGGTCCTGTGCCTTATGCAAACATTGTAGGTAAACCATGGCTTATATATTTTAGTCTTGAGGCCCAAAGCTATGATACACTTATTGATAAAAGCACTGGTGGTGACCACTCTATGCTTATGCAAGCTTGTGGCAATATAGATATACATTCGACTGAATGTCGCAAAATATGGGATAAGGAGAGATTCCATGTAAGGTGGGGTCGAGTTGGTCAATTGATTGATGATATGGAACTAAAGCAACCAATAAAATAAAGGATTATTTATGGATACGCTAGAAATTATAAAAGCTATTAGTGTAATTATTGCACTTTTAGTTGCTATAATTGGTCATGAAATAATGCATGGATGGGTAGCATATAGATTTGGGGATAATACAGCAAAAGAGTTGGGTAGACTTAGTCCAAATCC
>DZCE01000003.1:29957-34135 GCA_022736375.1 Arcobacter nitrofigilis
CCACTAGATGGTTCGCAGGCACTCAAATATTTTGCAATGGGGAATGGATACAGAGGTATCGTAACAGCACTTGATAAAATATATCCATATGGTATGTTTATTTTAATTGCAATAATAGCAACACCACTTGGCAATATATTTTTTGCGCCAATTAAATTACTTTTACAAATACTACTCTAAGGAACAAAATGAAATTTTATATAGCAACTGATCACGCTGGATTTGCTCTAAAGCAATTTGTCATAGATTATCTAGAACAAAAAGCTCATGAAGTAATAGATTTGGGACCAACAAGTGATGAGCGTGTTGATTATCCTGATTTTGCAAAAAAATGTGCAAACGCCGTAGTTAGTGACAATGGTAGTTTTGGAATACTTATCTGCGGTACAGGAATAGGAATTTCAATAGCAGCAAATAAAGTATCAGGTATCAGGGCTGCGCTATGCCACGATGCATATACGGCTTCTATGTGTAGAGCACATAATGACTCAAATATTATATGTTTTGGTGAGCGAGTAGTGGGCAGAGGTGTTGTTGAGAGTATGCTTGATGCTTTTTGTGAAACCAAATTTGAAGGTGGGAGACATGGGGAAAGAGTATCAAAAATAGAGGGTTGCCAGATGGGAAGAGTTGAATGACAAAAAAACTTACAAGTGATGAATATTCTAAAATAATAAGTAAGCTTCGTGATGTACAAGATTTTCCAAAAGATGGGATAGTCTTTAAAGATATTACTCCGCTTCTAGGTTCGCACGAAGAACTAAATATATTAATGAGTCACTTAGTAAACAGATACAGTAGTTATAATCTTGATTTTATAGCTGGCATTGATGCTAGAGGATTTATATTTGGCTCTATTCTTGCCGATAGACTTGGAATTGGATTTGTGCCAATTAGAAAAAAAGGTAAACTACCATATGAATCAATATCAGCAAAATATGAGCTAGAGTATGGATTTGATGAAGTAGAAGTGCATACCGATGCGTTTATTGGTCGTAAAGACGCTAGAGTGTTAATCATTGATGATCTCATAGCAACTGGAGGCACAGCAAAAGCTGCTTGTGAGCTAGTAGAAAAAAGTGGTGCTACTTGCGTGGAGTGTTGTTTTATTATTGAATTAGAATTTTTAAACGGTAGAGAGAAACTTGACAAATATAATATTTATAGTGTAATGAAGTTTTAATTATAAAAAATATTTGTCAAAAAAAATCACGGAGTAAATTTCTGTTTTTTACTAAAATTTCACAATTACTTAACAATTGTTATGGTATTATCGTTTTTCAAAACAACAAAAAAAGGAAATAAAATGAAAAAAATCGTATTAACTGCTCTTGTTCTAAGTGCAACTACAGCTCTTATGGCTGATGGAAAAGCTTTATATGCTGCAAAATGTGCAAGCTGTCATGGTGCTAATGGTAAAACTGTAGCTCTTGGTAAATCAGCTCCAATCGCTGGTCAAAGTGCAGCGGTAATAGCTAAAAAACTTGCTGGTTATAAAGCTGGTACTCTTAACACTAAAGGTATGGGTGCAGTAATGAAAGGAAACATGGCAACAGTAGATGCTAAAGGTATCACTGAGCTTTCAGCTTACATAGCTACACTTAAATAATATCAAAAGTGGTGGTTTTGGCACTCAAAGCTGATTCCATCGCTTGATATTTTAGCAAATACATTTAATGGTGTATTTGTCTCTCTCGCAATTTTTTTAATCTCTTCTAAGTTTTTACTATCAAAACCTATTAACATTTCATACTCTTCACCACTGGTTCCAATTTCCTCGGGTATGACTTCAAATAATTCCATTTTGGTTTTATTAATATCTAATAACTTATTTGTATCACAATACAATCCATCACTTATGTCCATACCTACGCTTATAAATTTTCTTGCTTTTGATATAAACTCGCTACGCAACAGAGGCTCATAAAATCTAGAACTTGCTTCTATCTTTTCGCCACGAAAAAGTTTATTTAAATCTCTTTTACTCTCCCCTATGATGCCTGTGTACGCTAGCATATCTCCATCCCTAAGCCCTACTCTGGTTAACGGATTGTTAGTTTTGGATATTATGGTTATAGATATATGAAGCTTATCTGATGCGATAGTATCACCACCTATAATTTCACAACCATACTCTTTTGCTGTCTTTGTAAATGAGCTAGTAAGTTCTAAAATATCATCATTGCTAATATCACATGGTAAGGAGAGACTAATTAATGAATACAATGGCTTAGCATTCATGGCAACAGCATCAGAGAGATTAACAAGCATAGCTTTTCTTGCTATTTGGGTCATACTCATCCATTCTCTTTTGAAGTGCACATCTTCAAAAAATGAATCCATGCTATAAACCATCTCTCCAATAACTGCACCATCATCACCTATATAAGTAGAGCTAAACTGTTGTATAACAAAATCTTCTTTATTTATCAATTTATACTCCATGCAAATCTATAATTGTAAAATTTTAACACAATTTATCCAATTTTGATTTAATGACAACCTCTAATTAGTACTAAAATAAGGATTTAAGGCTATAATATAGACTAAATTGACCAAAAGGACGATATAAACATGGATGTTAAAATCTACGAATATGACGCTATTATTGTTGGTGCTGGATTAGCTGGACTAGCAGCAGCCAAAGAGCTAACAGAAGCAGGTAAACGCACAGCGGTGATTACCAAGCTTCACCCACTTAGAAGTCACTCTGGTGCAGCCCAAGGTGGAATAAATGCAGCATTAGGCAAAAATGACTCCACTGAACTTCATGAGTTTGATACTGTCAAAGGAAGTGACTATTTGGCTGATCAGGATTGCGTTGAGCTTATGTGTACAAAAGCTCCAGAAACTATTCGTTGGGCTGAACGAATGGGTGCTGTATTTAGCCGAGATGAAGAGGGAGATATTGCGATTCGTCCTTTTGGCGGGCAATCACAACCAAGAGCTTGTTACGCAAAAGACCGAACTGGTCTAACACTATTACAAACTATTTATGAACAAGCTAACAGAGCAGGAATAGAAGTGTTTGATGAATGGTACTGTTCTGATCTTATCTACAAAGATGGAAAAGTTTCTGGAGTGGCTGCGTATAATATCAGAAACTCAGAGCCTGCTATTTTTAATGCTAAAGTTACTATGTTTGCCACTGGTGGTCACGGCAGAGCATATAGATTTAACTCTAATGCTCATGCAAATACAGGAGATTCACTCTCTATTGTAGCAAGACATGGTCTTCCACTTGAAGACATGGAGTTTGTACAGTTTCATCCAAGCGGATTAGGTGGCTCTGGCGTACTAATATCTGAAGCTGCTAGAGGTGAAGGCGGAAGACTTTTTAACTCAGAAGGCGAAAGATTTATGAGTAAATATGCTCCTAATGCGATGGAGCTTGCCTCAAGAGATGTAGTAAGTAGAGCTATTATGCAAGAGATTAGAGAAGGAAGAGGCGTAGGGAAAGATGGTCAATCTGTAAATATTGACTTAACACATCTTGATCCTCAAATTATACTCACAAAACTTCCTGAACTTAGAGAGTTAGCAATTGCATTTCAAGGTCAAGATATGCTAAAAGAACCAATTCATATTTCAGCAACTGCTCACTACTCAATGGGTGGTATTCCTGTTAATATAAATTGCCAAGTTCGTAAAAATACAAAAGAATTAGTTGAAGGTTTCTATGCTGCTGGTGAGTGTAGTTGTGTTAGCGTACATGGGGCAAACCGACTTGGAGCTAACTCTGTTCTTGAAGCACTACTATTTGGAAGACATGCTGGTGAGAATATGATTAAAGCCTTAGATGATGGCATTGAGCTTCGTCCTGCTTTAGTATCTGATGCCAATAATATGTTAGCTGAGATGAAAAAACTTAGAACTTCAAATGGAGATGAGAGAGTTCCTGCTCTTAGAGAAGAGCTTCAAGATGGTATGACAAAAAATGCTGGTGTATTTAGAACCAAAAAATCATTAAAAGAACAATTGGCTTTAATAAATGACTTATTAAAAAGGTTTAATCATATCAGAATAGATGATAAGTCAAAAACTTTCAATACTGACCTTCAAGAAGCAATTGAGCTTGGTCATATGTTAGAGTTTTCCAAATTTATCGTAGATGGTGCACTGAATCGTGAAGAGAGCCGTGGTGGTCACTTCCGTGAAGATTTCCCAAAACGAAATGA
>DZCE01000003.1:34235-37114 GCA_022736375.1 Arcobacter nitrofigilis
TGGGAACACGATGGAAGCTTTTCGTATCGTCGTTCTTGCAGACATGGAATATGTGGTGCATGTGCGATAAAAGTAAATGGCAAAGCAACACTAGCATGTAAACAAAACGCTATGGAGCTTTTGGATCTCTTTAATAATGAGCTTGTACTAGAACCATCAAGTATCAAGCGAGCTGTAAAAGATATGATTATTGACAAAAGTGACTTCTGGGCAAAACACGCCGCAGTGAAACCATTTGTAGTTGCTGATGTGGAAGCTCATCCTACCCATGAGACAAAACAATCAATTGCTGAATTTAATAATTTTTTGGATTCTGATTTATGTATCCAATGTGGCGCATGTCACTACTCGTGTCCTGCACTTGAAGTAAATGATGCGTTCCTTGGACCTGCTGCATTTGTAGCTGCATATAGATTTACTGTGGATACAAGAGACTCAGCAGGGATAGAGAGACTTGAGATAACTTCACAAGGTGGGCAAGGTGTTTGGGACTGTGTAAAATGCTTTGAATGTGCAGAGGCTTGTCCAAAAGATATTAATCCTATTGAAAAGATTACGAAACTTCATAATTTACAGTTTGAAAAAAATGTAGCAACAAGTAATGTAGCTACTCGTCATGCAGAGGGTTTCTTGCGAGGGATGAAAAAAACTGGATACCTAGATGAAGCGGATATCGTGACATATTCAGAGGGTTACATGGGAATGTATAAGCACCTAGGTACTGCTATGAAAATGATGAAAAGTGGTAAAATACATTGGCATTCAGGCATACCGTTTATCAATAGTATCCCTAAAATAAAAAATTTAGATGAAGTTCAAAAACTAATTAAAATATCACAAACAAATAGACTGTAAGGAGAAAAAATGAGTCAATTACATTATGCCCTGTTCACAGGATGCACAGCAAAACAGTCAACACCTGAACTTCTATCGTCTACACTTGCTGTGGCGAATAAATTAGGTATTAAAATAACTATACTTGAAGAAGCTAGCTGTTGTGGAGCTAGCCATCTACAAGACTTTGATGAATTTTTAGCACATGTATTAAATGCTAGAAATATCTGTTATGCTGAAAAACTAGGTCTTACAATGATTACTATATGTAACACTTGTCAGTTAAATTCAGCTATGACAAAACATAAGCTTGATAGTGACCCAACATATAGAGCTAGAGTAAATGAGAAGCTTGCAGAAGTTGGATTAGAGTATAAAGGCACTAGCGAAATAAAACACTTTTTGTATGCAATTATAGAAGAGTATGGACTTGAAAATGTAAAAGATAGAGTTGAAGTACCACTTAGCAACTTTAACATAGCTCCATTTTATGGGTGTCACAATATCAGACCATCAGAACTTCATCACGAAAGCAATGGCGACGAAAATCCATACAATCCAACATCACTTGACGAGCTAATAACTGCACTTGAAGGTCATCCAGTAGATTATAGTAGCAAAAACAAATGTTGTGGTTTCCATGTAGAGCTTCAAGCAAATCACACAAGTGAAATACTATCAGGAAATGCCTTGCTAGATGCTATTGATAATAACGCGGATATGATGGTAACACCATGCCCTCTTTGCCATCTAAAAATGGATACCTATCAAGATAGCATAGGCAAAGTGATGGGTAGAGATATAGAGCTACCTGTACTTCATATGCCTCAAATGGTGGCTTTGGCTCTTGGTTGCACCGAAGCAGAGATAGGACTAAAATACCATGTAACAAAAGCTAAACAAATTATGAAGCAAACAACTAGTGCATAAAAATTATTGTAGAGAATGTTTTCTTTACAATATTAATCAAAATTCAAACTTACCATTGTCATCATCTCTTTCCAGTCAATATCAAAATTATCATTTATAAACTTTTTATGATGTGACACTTCGCAAGATGAGCAGTCATGATGAATAGAAACTTCACTTTCAAATGTAGAGCCAAGACCTTTTGTACATATGCTATAAACAATTTTATCGTCAATAGTTTCTACTCCTTTGTCATCAAAACGAAAATATGGGCATCCACACATATAGCAATTCAAATCTTGCATATCATGGCATTTTGTATTAGATTCATACAGTAGACAGAAATCATTATGGCTGTCTCTCATATTTTCATAAGTAAAATAATCTATGATTTCATTTTTTGATTTTAAATTGATTGTATTGAGTATTGTTTTGTGCTTGTGCGAGTGATTAGTAAACCATTGAGTATATGTCATATACAATATACGAATATAGCATTAAAATTGTATCAGCATATTTTATGCTAATACTTCTCTGCAAACAGATATATGCTCTTTTGGAATATGCTTGAATATTTTACCATATTGTTTCGTAGCCACTATGCATAATTCCTCCGTTCTAAGGTGTCTTGGTACGAATTCTAATGCCAAAGCATCATTTGCTACTGCAACTTGGCACAACTCAGGAGTTCTTGAAATTTTTGGAGCATATTCTAGCATTGCACCATCTTGTGCTACTGCTACCTTGCAGACTGATGGAACTCTGTATTCATTGTCTAATTTTGTCAATATCCAACGATTTTGTTTTACAGCCTCTTCACACAGTTTTATAGTTTTCAAACTTCTAGGAACATATCGCAAAGATTTAGCGTTTTGCTTGATTGCATCTAGGCACATTATACTATTTTTGAGACTATCCGGAACATATTGTAAGGCTAAGCCATTTTTCTTTACCGCAGCCGTACAACAATCTATAGTTCTTTGAGATTTAGATATATGCTTAAGGGCTAGACCATTTTGAGCAACAGATGCCAAGCATAGTGTTTCATCTTCAATATCACAATATTGAATTGCAAGTCCATTTTGTGCAACTGCTTTACTACATAAATCCAATGTTCTCTCATTTTTTGGTACAAA
>DZCE01000003.1:37214-41766 GCA_022736375.1 Arcobacter nitrofigilis
ATCAATTGTATTAATTTTCATTTGATATCCTTTATGTTTGAATGACTAATTGTATCACAAAATAGTAACATATGCAAAATAATTAATAATATTATAATATTTGATTATTGATTGAAGCATTGCCCACAAAAAGTGAACAATAAGTAGCTTGAATTAAACAGGATTATTTGTATCTTTAAAGCTACATTTACCTGTGAATTTACAAAATGGTCTAAAACCTAGTATGCCAACAGCTAGTGGAATTAATCCTAGCATAAACCAATTATTGCCTGTATATAACCCTAATCCTATCAATATAAGACCAACAACAATTCTACCTGGTCTACAAATCTTCTCTAATGTTAATATATCCATCTTTGCCTTCCTTTATTTTCGTATTATAAAATATTATATCATATTAAATTTAAAATTACAAACTTGACCACTTTTGGCTATTGCTATCTCTTTTTGACATGCAAGTGATGGTAGTGAGATATATCTACCAAGCTGTTTTGCTTGATGAAAATGCCCCTCGATTATCAAATCAATATTATCATAGCATGATGTAATTTTTTTTGCTTTCTCTTCAAACCCTATCAATTCATGGCAAATATTTTTTTCAGATAGTTTGTTAATCCTATAATTGATTATATACTTTTGAAATGGCTTTAATATATTTAGTGTAATTTTATTTCTAAGTATTCTACAGTAGATATCATATAAAATCCCTCCATCAAACTTATCCCCATGTGACAATCCTACTTTTTTATCTCCAAAAGAGATATAAATTGGTTGTTCTTCCCTTGTGTAAACTTTTATATTTGGGAATATATTTGCCAAGCAGAAATCATGATTGCCCTCAAAATAGTAAATTTCAACTGCAAGGGATAATTTATTTAATAATCCTATTGCATCATCTACAAAAGTAGTTATATAACTATTATAACCGAAAAGTAAATCAAAAATATCACCCATTAAAAATAGTTGTGGAGTTTGGAGTTCTCCACTATCTATTTTTTGCAAAATATCCATAAACTCATTTCCATGATGAGGATAATGAGCATCGGCTATAAAAATAGCTCCATTTTTAATCTCTTGCATTTTTATGGTACATATGCAATTATAGGTAGCCCTAATGATTCTGTAAATCCACACATAAGATTAGCCGCCGCTAGAGCTTGCGAGCTAGCACCTCTGAGAATATTATCTATACTACTACTTACGAATAATGCATTCCCGTCTCGCATGGCAAATATATCGCAAAAATGAGTTCCTGATACATTTTTTGTAGCTACAGGAACTTCTCTAATGCGAATAAATGGTTCGTTTTCATAATGTTTTTTAAGCACCTCTAGAGGGTCAATATCACTTTTGAGTGTGGCATAAATACTAACTAGTTCACCTCTAGTCATTGGCACAAGATGAGGAACAAAATGAACTTTTGGTGATATGCCATGAATCTCTCTGATTTTTTCCATAATCTCAGGTGCATGGCGATGCTTTAATGGATTATAAGCAAAAATATTCTCATTAATATTTACAAAATGTGTTGTATCGTTGCACGACTTACCTGCTCCACTAACGCCTGATTTAGCATCTACAAAAAGTGGTGCATTAGTGTCAATATAGGGCATAAAAGGTAAAATGCCCAAAAGTGTGGCAGTAGGATAACACCCTGGGCTTGCTACTAATTTTGCATTTTTTATATCTTCTCGGTAATATTCAGGTAGCCCATACACACCATCGTTCGCATGATCAGAATCTTCGTGTTCACAATAATGTTTTTCGTATGTTTCTTGGATTAAACGATAATCGGCAGACAAATCAACAATTTTAATGTCACTATTCCAAAGCTCTTTTGCAAATCCCATTGAAGCCTTATGCGGCAATGCAAGAAATACTAAATCACAACTATTTTTTACAGCATCAATAGATGCTTTGTCTACACTCATAGTGACTACATCAAGAAGTGATGGATGTAAAGTCTCCACTAGCGTATCACCAGTTGTAGTGGCTAGATATGTGAGCTTAAACAGTGGATGAGCAATGACTAACTTCACAAGCTCTAGACCTGTATATCCACTTACCCCTACTATTCCTACTCTCACAATTACTCCTTTATTGGCAACACTATTGGCAGAAAACAGACTTTAGTTATCTCGTATGATTTGTTTCCGCTTGGCAAAGAAACCTCAATCTCGTCACCCTCTTCTCTTCCCATCAGTGATTTTGCAAATGGTGAAAATAGTGAAATAAGTCCATTAGCAGGGCTTGATTCTTGCGCTCCAACAATTGTATATGTAATAATTTTATCTGTATCTTGATCTAGCAATTCCACAGTTGAACCAAAACATATTCGCTCATGAGATATCAGCTCTGGATTTATAACTTGTGCTCGTGATAGTAAATCACTAATCTCAATTATACGACCCTCCATAAGCCCTTGCTTATCTTTTGCAGCATGATACTCAGCATTTTCTTTGAGATCACCAAGCGCTCTAGCTTCATCTATTACTTGTGCTATATCAGGTCTTTCTACTGTTTTTAGATACTCAAGCTCTTTGGTTAATCTAATACATGTTTCATTTAGCATTGGTTCTTTTTGCACTTTTGTTTCCCTTATATAATCATTTATATGTATTATACCAAAAGATTAATCCTGCACTGCTAATAATTCTAAAATTTTGAGCCAAGCTCAAAATTAGGTCTTCAGCAGACTACTCTCGTGACTTGTCACTCTTTTGAGTCCTCTAAATATTCTGATGACTCAATTTGCATTTTAAAAAGGATATAATACAATTTGAATTTTCAGATAAAGAGAGAGTATGAAACATATATTAGTGACAAATGATGATGGATTTGAGTCAAAAGGACTTCATGCATTAGTAGATGCTCTAAAGCAAATAGCAAAAGTAACTGTCGTGGCACCAACGGTTGAGAAATCAGCCTGTGGTCACTCTCTGACGCTAACTCATCCATTGCGTTTTGTTGAACTTAGTGATGGATTTTATAAATTAGATGATGGAACTCCAACTGATTGTATATTTTTGGCATTAAATAAACTTTTTGATGACAATCATCAGCCAGATCTTATAATATCTGGGATAAATAGAGGCTCAAATATGGGCGAAGATATAACATATTCTGGAACAGCGGCTGGGGCAATGGAAGCAGTACTTCAAGGCATACCTGCAATAGCAATATCACAAGTATGTAAAGAGCAATGTTTGAACATTAATGAACATAGTTATGATTTGGCGAAAGAAAGCATAGTCAAGATAGCAAAAATAATACTAGATGGTGGGTTTCCTCTTGGAAAAAGAAAATTCTTAAATGTAAATATCCCACCAATTCATTCAAGAGACTGCAAGGGATTTAAAATAACACGAGCAGGAACAAGAATATATGGCAACAATGCAGAGGTTCATTTCAACCCTAGAGGACTAGAATATTATTGGATTGGTCTGCCCGTGCTAGACTGGGAAGAAACGAGTGGAATTATTACTGACTTTGAAGCCATAAGCCAAAACTATATATCAATTACACCGGTTCATCTTGATATGACCTCGCATGGTGACATAAAACTTTTACAAGAGTGGATATGAGATTTGATAGATGCAAAACTCTATTTGGGAATGAAAGATTTGAAAAACTACAAAACTCATCAATACTAATACTTGGAGCTGGTGGAGTTGGTAGCTACGCGCTGGATTGTTTATACAGAAGTGGGGTTAAAAATATTACTATTATAGACCATGATGTATATGACGAGACAAATCAAAATAGACAAATTGGCTCAGATACAATTGGAATACTAAAAACCGATAGACTAAAACAATTATATCCAGAAATTATCACCATAAATCAATGGATGAATACTATATGGGTAAAAGAATTTAACTTTGAGCCATATGATATTATAATTGACGCATGTGACTCTACCAAGGTAAAACTAGAAATTGCAAAAAAACATTTCAAAAAACTGATAATGGCGGTAGGTTCTGCAAAAAGATATGATGCTAGTAAAATAAAGGTTGATTCAATATGGAGAACTCAGGGTGACGCCTTTGCTAATAAAATCAGAAGGGAACTTAAAAAGGCTAAGTTTAATAGGAATTTTACAGTTGTGTTTTCAGACGAAGAGGCTGGATGCAAAGACAAAGGTTCATGTGTGGCTGTAACTGGAGGATTTGGTTTGGCTGTCTGTTCTGAAGCTATAAAAAAGATAGTAGACTTACCCAAAAAGGGCAAAACACCTTAGATTAAAATTTATCTACTTCTTTGCTAGACTATCTCTAATTTCTCTAAGCAAAAGAATATTTTCATCAGTAGCAACAACCTCTTTTTCTTGAGGAGTTTTTATTTTGTTATATGCTTTTATTGCCATAAATACTACAAAAGCAAGAATTGTAAACGATATAACATCATTTAAAAATGTGCCATAATTAATCGTTGGGGCACCAGCTATTTTAGCAGCCGTCAAACTAGCATAGCTCTCACCATTAAGAGAAATAAATAGTTGTGAAAAATCTACTTTACCTAAAAGCATTCCAACTGGTGGCATTACAATATT
>DZCE01000003.1:41866-60257 GCA_022736375.1 Arcobacter nitrofigilis
GAATGCAATCCAGATAAGTAATAATTAACCCCAAAATATGTCATCAATACGGTACTATATGCCCACATCGTTGCTACATTAAATGCAAACACTCCCTTAAGTTTAGGTATAAATCTCATATGTAATACTGCTGCATATATCAAAATAGTAACAGCTGCCCATGTCTCTTTTGGATCCCAGCCCCAATATCTACCCCAGCTTTCATTTGCCCAAACTCCACCAAGGAAATTACCAATTGTAAAGACAACAAGTCCTATTGTAATTGAAAGCTCAGCTAGTATAGTCAGTTCTTTGATGGCTATATCAATATGTGGTCTATTGTCACTTCTCAAAACAAATAAGATTAGTGTAAGTAGTGAGAGTATAAATCCGAGTCCAAAAAATCCATCACCAGATACTATCATGGCAACATGTATCATAAGCCAATATGACTTTAAGACAGGAACAAGTGGTGTTATCTCTGGGTTCATAAAGCTCATATGAGCTACTCCCATTGTTGCTCCTGCTAGTATCGCAGTTGCCGCTAAAGCAAAAATAGATTTACGAGCCAAAAGTAATCCAGCCAACACAGTAGAGGCTGCTATAAATACTACAGCCTCATATGCATTACTCCATGGTGCATTTCCGGATATATACCACCTAAGACCAAGTCCAACTAGATGAACGATAAATCCTAATGATAAAAATACAACTGCAATTTTAAGAATAACATTTGTATTGAATTTTGGCTTTACTATACTGATAAATGCAATTACAATTAGCAATAATCCAAGTATAAAATAAAATGGCACAAGCTTTGCAAAAAGACCATAATGATTATATGCGATTTCAAAATCTATATGGCTGGAATCAGGTATTACTTTGGCACCAAAAGCACTCTGAAATTGACCGATTAACCCAAGTGCTTCATCTGCTTTTTTCCAATTTTGTGTTTTAATTGCATTATCAAGTTGTCCAAAATAATTACTAGTAATCATCTCTACTGCTTTGGCGTCCGTAGGTTCAAATGTTTGTGTTGCATCAAGTGGAGAAAACCAGCTGTTCGTTGCATCATGAGGCTTAGGATAGATACGCAAGAAATTACCCATAAATGTCATATATGCGACATTCATTCGCTCATCAATCTTTATAAGCTCTTTGTCATATTGACTTTTTTCTAATGGTGGTTTTTGATTAGCTTTTTGCACATCATCAAAAAGTTTATATTTTCTCTCACTACCATCAAAGAAATCAGTAAATTTAGCATATTTAGCATCTTCATTTAAGCCTAATTTTTTTGCTATATCTTTATGTCCTATCTGTATCATAGGAATTCTTTCAAATTTATCAGGTTCAAGCATCATACTCAAAAATAGTTCGCTAGAACTTTTGCCAAACATTGAACTTTTGCCACTAAGTTTCATTATAACATCAGTTGCTATTGTATCAACTGGTTTCATTCGCCCTTGCATATCTTGGACAACTAGCCTTTCAAATTTGTGAATGTGATTTGCATTGTAACTAGAGAAATTTATATCCTTTGCAGTATCAGCATTCACAACTGCTGTTTGCAACAGTAACAATATGGCAATAGCTGGCGTATAATTTCTTAGCTTCTCACTCTCTTTTAATAATTTTTGAAACCTTCCTCCCCTAGCAAATATTGACCAAAATAATCCTATTGCAAGTATTAAATATCCAAGGTATGTGATATTTGTACCAGGATCATGATTAACAGATAGTACAGTTCCAAGCTCGTCAGGATCGTATGATGATTGAAATAGTCTATAATTTTTATAGTCAAGCACATGATTCATATATATATTGTATGGCATTGTAATATTGTCATCTGTATCTTGTAAAACAACATCACTAGCAAAGGACGAAGGAGTTTTTGAACCAGGATAATGCTCTATCTTAAAATCCTCAAGGTAGATAGCAAATGGCAATTTAATCGCCTTAGCACCGACATTTATATCTAAATTTACACCATTAATATTTATAGATTTAGGTTGTGCAACTTGTCCTTGTGTGCTAGTTAGTTCAACTATTTGTGATTTATTACCACTTTTTACACTCCATATACTATACTCATCTTCTCCACTCTTTGGCTTGAGAGTATTTGATATTTTCTCTAATTTTGAATTTTTATGAATAGATTTTAGAACTATTGAGCTGTTGTTAATAATATAAAGTGTTCTAGTGTTAAATTTATTGATACCAGTTTTTAGCTCTCCTTGGCTTTTATCATCCATTTTTAGATATTTTACTGGTGATTTAAAGTTTGCTTCAAGTGTTCCATTTTTATCACTAATATTCAATGCATCAAATGGTGCATTAATATCGTCAAATGCCAATGATAAGCCATCGATATCAACCGAACTCCCTTTTTGCAAATAAATAGCTTTGCCTTGTTGCATACCGCCACTTACCATTAGTTCTAAAACCGTATCATTTATGTTGCTACTAGGAATTATCTTATATCCAATGGTTGGAAGATATCTATCTAGAGTTATATCTATTTTCTTACCACAAATATTTAAAGTATCGCTGATATTATTAACACCAAAAGATGACATATATATTGGTTTTTCTTTGCTTATTGATTCACCTAAGCATGTTGCTTTTAGCTGAAGAAAGCTATTGGCTGAAACCATCATATTGCTTGCCTGACCTTCACGAACCATCAATCTGCCCTCATATCCTGCATATCTAGTGACTAGCGCACCGATTGCAATGACTATAAATGAGAAATGGAATAAAAATACTGATATTTTGCCTTTATATGATTTATAACTATACATTTGATATACGAGAATAGATATAAAATAGAATAAAAATAGCTCAAACCAAGTAGACTGATATATCTGTCCCTGCACGCTTGTGGTGCCATAATCATTTTCAAAAAATGTTGCAGCTCCAATAATAACCCCAAAAAGCACCATGGTCACAACTGCCATTTTCATAGAAAATAGTTTTTTTATCTTATTCATTTTACATCCTATTTTAAAGCATGTATTATATATCTCAAAGCTTTATATTTAGGCTACACATGCAATTAGAGATTAATTTTATATAAATTTAATCTTCATAAGATAGACTTCTGTCATGAATCAAGAAAAAAATAATTTTTGGGAAACAAAACAACTAAAAGAGTTAAGCCACGATGAATGGGAATCTTTATGTGACGGATGTGGACTATGCTGCCTGCATAGACTTGTTTGCGATGATGATAGTATTGTTACAACAAAAGTAGTATGTAAATGTTTTGACATAAAAAATGGTGGTTGTTCTCAGTATGAGAAGCGTTTTGAAGTAGTACCAGAATGTATACAGCTTACACTTAAGCTTGTAAAAGAGTTCGATTGGCTTCCAAAAACCTGTGCATATAGACTTAGAAATGCTGGATTACCACTACCGTCTTGGCATCCACTCATTAGTGGAACATCAAATAGCGTAAAAATACACGGCGTAAATGAAAAAAATCATATTGTAGAGACAAAAGATATTATACTTGAAGATTATATAGTGGATTGGTAAAGTAGTGGCACCTTTAATCAAAAAGGCTATAAGCACCATTTGGATATAATATATCAATAAATAAAATAACAAACAAGAAGATAATTATGAGCGAAGAGATAAAAAAAGTATATAATCCAAAAGATATTGAAGATAACTACTATAAAATTTGGGAAAATAGAGGCTATTTTGAGATTGATGGCAATAAAGATTTGCAACAAAATGGCAAAAACTTCTCCATTATGATGCCACCACCTAATGTTACAGGAAGCTTACATATTGGTCATGCTCTAACTTTTACACTTCAAGATATTATAGTCAGATACAAAAGAATGGATGGGTATAAAACTCTATGGCAACCAGGGACTGACCATGCAGGAATTGCAACTCAAAATGTTGTAGAAAAACAACTACTTGCAAAAGGCACAACAAAAGAAGAGATAGGGCGAAACGAATTTCTAAAATGTGCATGGCAACAAAAAGAGAACTCAAATAACGCTATCACGATGCAACTTCGCAAACTTGGAGTTTCTCCTGCTTGGAAACGAGAGAGATTTACAATGGATGATGGACTAGCCAATAGTGTAAAAAAATCATTTAAACAAATGTATGACAATGGCTTTATAGTACGAGGCGATTATATGATAAATTGGTGTACACATGATGGTGCATTATCGGATATTGAAGTGGAGCATGAAGAACATGCTGGTAAACTTTATCATATTCGTTACCCGTTAAGTGACTCCAGTGGTGAACTTATTGTCGCAACGACGAGACCTGAAACATATTTTGGAGATAGTGCCGTTATGGTTCATCCAGATGATGAGAGGTATAAACATCTAGTTGGCAAGGAGATAACCTTGCCACTAATAGAGCGAAATGTACAAATTATAGCTGATGAGCATGTAGATATGAGCTTTGGTACTGGTGTTGTTAAAGTAACTCCAGCCCACGATACAAATGACTACGAGGTTGGCAAAAGACACGACTTGGAATTTATAACAATATTTAATGAGCAAGGATTCTTAAATGAACATTGTGGCGAATTTGCAGGATTAGAGAGATTAGAGTCCAGAGAGCTTATAGTTGCTAAACTAAATGAGTGTGGCTTTATAGAGAAGATAGAAGAGCATACAAATCAAGTAGGACACTGTTATAGATGTGGTAATATTGTGGAACCTTATATATCAAAACAGTGGTTTGTCAAAAAAGAGTTTGCAGCAAAATCAATAGAGAAAGTCAATAGTGGCGAAGCTGTATTCTTCCCTGCTCATTGGATAAATAGCTATAATGCTTGGATGGACGAGCTTCGTGACTGGTGTATATCTAGACAGCTTTGGTGGGGTCATCAGATACCAGTAATGTATTGTGATGACTGTGGCGAGATAAGCGTATTTGATGGAGAAACTCCTACTCATTGCACACATTGCAATAGTACAAATATCCATCAAGACCCTGATGTGCTTGATACTTGGTTTAGCTCTGGATTATGGCCTTTCTCTACTCTAGGATGGGGCAATGGGGATAATAGCCAAATGGATAAATATAATGATAGCGATTTGAGCGATTTTTATCCGAATAATCTGCTTATAACAGGTTTTGATATACTGTTTTTCTGGGTAGCGAGAATGCTTATGATGGGCGAAAATCTCACAGGAGAATTACCATTCAAAGATATATACCTGCACGCTCTAGTAAAAGATGAATATGGGAATAAGATGAGCAAATCAAAAGGCAATGTAATTGATCCTCTTGTTATGATAGATAAATATTCAACTGATGCTTTGCGTTTTACTTTAGCGGTGTTAGCAGTTCAAGGTCGAGATATAAAGCTTAGCGAAGATAAGCTAGAACAAAGTAGAAATTTCACAAACAAACTATTTAATGCTACAAACTTTTTGCAGCTTAATTTTGATAAATTTGATGATTTGGATGCAAAAAATATCAAAACTCCTCTGGGGCAATATATGCTCTCAAGATTCTATGTGGCAGTTAATGAGACTAGAGATTATATGGATTCATATAGATTTAATGACGGGGCTACTGTATTGTATCGTTTCTTGTGGGGTGAATTTTGTGATTGGGGAATTGAACTTAGTAAAGCCAGTAAAGATAGCATAAGTGAAATGGGTAGTATTTTTAAAGAATCTCTAAAGCTACTGCACCCGTTTATGCCATTTATCACAGAATATCTATATCACAAACTATCAGGTACTGCACTAGAAAATGATATATCAATTATGGTTTCATCATATCCAAAAGCAGGTGAAATTGATACTGAAATCACAAAAGAGTTCGAGCAGATAATGGAAGCTATTGTATCTGTAAGACGATGCAAAACTCTCATTGATAAAGGTAATCAAAAGATAGAAAAAGCTTATATTAAAATGAATGGAGATATTGACACAAAGCTCTATATTCCATTTATAGAAAAACTCGGTAAAGTTACTAATATAGAATTCGTAAATGAAAAACTGGCAAAATGCGTCACAGATGTATCAGATTCACTTGTCAGTATGATAGCAACCGATGATATAGACATGAGCGAAATTATAATAAAATTAGAGAGACAAAAAGAAAAATTAGAAAAAGAGGTAACCAAACTAAGTGGTATGCTAAATAATGAAAGATTTGTAGCCAACGCACCAAAAGAGGTTATAGATGAAAATAGAAGTATGCTTCATGAAGCTAGCGTTAAACTAGAAAAAGTCATAAGCGAGCTTAGTAGTATAGAATAAGTCGTCTACTAGGATTCTTTAAATTTAACCATAATCATCTTTATGGACACCATCACAGCAACAGCTTCAATTATTGATGCCAATACAAAAGCATAATAATCATACAAAGAGATTGCCCTAGCTTCATGCGCCATAGTGGCAATCAATATTAAAAATGTCAGCGGCATAGAGTAACTTAATCCGAACAAAATAGTATCTCTTGTACCTAATAATTTATAATATGCCAAAAATGAAGCTATCAATCTAATTGAAACCATAGCAAAAACTATCAACAGTGCTTTACTGATAATTTCTATTTTAAATAGTGTCTCAAGGTCAAGCGTAGTACCAACATATATAAAAAATATAGGAACTAAAAATCCAAAGCCAACACTAGTCAAGGTTTCTGGTAGCTCTTTTTTATGCTTAAATAGATTACCTATAAAAACTCCAGCCACAAATGCACCAAGTACCATGTCTATGCCATTATACTGCATAGTAGCGATAAGAATAAAAAATAGAGCGATAGAAACTCTAATATCCTGTGCCATATTATCATGTTCTGGCATAATAATTTTACGAAGTTCTGGGAACCACCACAATGAAAACATAGCAAATTTATAAGTATAAAACATTAATATCATTGCCAAAATTAGATTAAAAATATTCATGAAAAACTCAAAGCCAATACCATGTGTAGTAATTGACTCAAAAACAACAAGTGCTGTGATACTCAGTATCTCACCAACAACACCAATAGCAAGTGAGAGTTCAAGCCATGCATGCTTCTTGCCATGCTCATTAATAAGTGCCATAATCATACCCAGAGATACAATAGGAAAGGCAACGATATATACTGGATTAAGATCAAAAATAAGAAAAATAAGAAATGATAGACCATAGAGTGTTAAAAAATAGATAAGTACATTCTTGAAAAGCTTATCCCTAAATCTTACAAATCTTTCCAAATCAAGCTCCAAGCCAGCTAGAAACATTAAATAGAGAAGACCGATTTTGGCTATATCTTTTAAAAGAGTATTGTCCGTATCCAAAAAGCCAACTGAAACAGCCAAAAGCCCTATGATAATTTCTACAACTACAATTGGAGCTTTTAGCAATCTAGCGAAGAAAGGTGCTAACACTATGAGAAATACAACTTGAGACAAAAAAGCTAAATTATGCATCTATATCCCCAAAAAATTAATTTGGTGCATTATAGCCTAAACTTACTCTTATTTTAATTTTGAGATATATATAGAAAGTTCTTTAATAGAATTGTCATCTAAATTATCGACCATATTTTTCATAACACCACCAAATCCATATTGATTTAGAGTACCATTCTTATAACCGTTTAGTTGCTTATATGTCAATGCACTATCTTGTCCACTTATTGGCTTTGTTTTCTTGTAAGCTGATATTTCACCCTTTGCACCATGGCAACTTGCACACTTGTTGGTATAAATAGATACTCCACTTGCAAAAACAAATTGCAATGATAAAATAGATACCACAGCTAATATTTTTTTCATAACTTCTCCTTGTTATTTATTGGCGTAAAATAACATATTATTGTGTTAATATCGTGAAAAGTGAATTATTTCAGCCTATTCATGACCTTATAACGTTCCCAAAATATATTTAGAGCTTCGTTTAATTCTTCTTCACTTAATTTTTGGTGTTTTTTTACTCCATATTCACTCAAAAATTGTGCTGGCATAGCTGATATATCCTTTGATGGGTGCTTCATATAGTGATCCATTCCCATTTTCACATTTTTCTCTCCACTGTATGTCAGCAAATAGTATTTCATAATATCTTGTGGTGAGCTTGATAATTTATTATGGCATTGTATGCAATTTTTATCAAATGAATTGGATGCTGTAGCTGATATTGAAGATAATATTATTGTTATAAAAAATCTTACCATTTAATTTCCACCATTGTCCACTCGCCTTTTTTTGATGTCACTTCTATTATGGCATCATATTCATCAAGTATTTTTTTTACTATACTGAGTCCTATGCCAAAGCCGCCTTCGCTTGAATTAAACCTTTTGTATCTTTCGAACATCACCTCTATTTCATGCTCCAGTATTCCGGTTCCACTATCATATATGTTTAATTGCTTCTCTTTTAGCGTTATTCTTATGATTCCCTTGCGTCTATTATATTTGATTGCATTTGAAATTAAATTATCTACTACTCTAATTAGTTTATGACGATTTCCATAAAAACTTACACTATTTAAGTCTAGCTCAACTGTTATCATTTTTGAACTTGCCAAACTATGAAAGTACTCTATTCTGTCTAGCAATAATAATTTTAAATCTATCTCTTCATATTTCTGATGAGTATCATTTTCTAGAGTAAGATAAGTTAAATCATTATACAAAACTGATACTGTTTTGGCTGCTATCTCTATGCGATTTATTTTTCTTTTATTCTCATCAGATATGCCATCTTTGTCTATCATTTCTATATTGGCAAGGATTGAGCTAAGAGGTGTGTTTAATTCATGCGTTGTATCCTTAATAAACATATCAAGAAGTTCAATAGACTCTTTCATTGGTCTAACAAATAATTTAGCCAAAAATAGACCAATAATCATAAAAAAAAGGCTTAATGAAGTACCAAAAGTAGCTATATTTTTCCATGCTTCAACCTTCCATGTTTCATCATATGGAACCTCTAAAAACAGATATTTAGCTCCCAAATAATATTCATCCAAGCTTTTCATATAGTGCATTTTATTTCCAGTATGGTATATTTCATTGTCAAATTGTATATTTGTGCTATTTAGTTCCGAAAATATCTTTTGTTTTTCTATGTCATAAATGGCACTCTTATACCTAGTATCCCTTGGATAAATAACTTGCTCTGGAAAGAAATGGTGCAATGATTTAAGTCTTTTAATATGCTCATATGCATAAGTCGAAAGTGTTGCTCTTTTATTTGAGAACATTAATTTTTCTTGACTCTGATAATAGAATAGTGATATCAAGAAAACAATACTTGCAATCATCATTCCATAAAGCATCAAAAATCTATATAATGATTTTTTTTCACTTTGCAATAATGAATTTGTATCCTTGTTTTTTGATACTTTCAATACTATCCTTTCCTACAAGCTTTCTGAGATTCTTAATGTAAGTACGCAACGCTGTATCGCTTGACTCCTCATCATAATCCCATAACTGCTCATATATTCGTTCGTGCGGAAGAACTTCTCCAGTGTGTTGCATAAAAAGCCTTAGGAGTTTAGCTTCTTTATTACCAAGAGTAATATGCTTATCATTGATTATTAAATCATTATTGTCAATATCATACGAGATATTAGGTGCAATATCAACTATAGAATGAATCTCATGATAAAATTCCCTCCTAAGCAAGGTTTCTATTCTTATGTGTAACTCTTTAAGCTCAAATGGCTTTCTGATATAATCATCGCAACCAGACTGAAAGCCTTTTTCTAAATCGTCAACACTATCAAGTGATGTGATAAATATAGCAGGTGCAACTACACCATTTTCTCTGGCTTCTTTGAGTAGACTAAAGCCATTAATTTCTGGAACATTTACATCAAAAAGTAAAATATCATATCTAGCTTCATAAAGCTTATCTTGTGCCTCATTACCATCAAAAACACTCTCTACAAAATAACCTTTTGAGTCCAAAAAATCATATATTGTTTCATTTAATGTAGTATCATCTTCTAATAGTAAAATTCTTACTTTTTTACTTTTATCCAAAATAGTTCCTTTTAAAATAGAGATTAAACTACTATTTGTTAAGTCGTATTTTATCACAATATCATTATCATGCTATTAAATTTTATAATTAAGGCTCAAAATGCATACAGTGGAGTTACTGGCAGTTTTTACAACTGCGTTAATGATAGGCTTTGGACACTGTATAGGAATGTGTGGGGGTATAGTTATAGCTTATAGTACAACTAAATTAGATGAAAAATCAACATGGTTAAAACAAACTGTGTCACACCTAGCATATAGTCTGGGCAGAATCAGTACATATGCATTTTTTGGTGCTATTTTTGGTTTATTAGGAAAATCATTATCGTTTTCTCTTACAACAAAAGGTATATTGTTTGTAGCTACTGGATTACTTATGATTTTGGCTGGGTATACTATTTTAGGTGGTGGTAAATTTCTAAATTCTGCTCATTTTTCCATATCAAAATACAGCTGGTTCCAACGCTCATTTAAAATACTTTTAGGCGGTAAAAGTCTTGGTAGTTTCTACATGCTTGGCTTACTTAATGGTCTTATACCCTGTGGTCCAGTATACGCATTCGCTATTTTAGCTGCCAGCACAACGAGTGCATTTTATGGTGCATTAGTGATGATTGTTTTTGGACTTGGAACCACTCCTGCTTTACTATTTTTAGGTTCATTTGCAAAACTATTACAAAATAGTAATTTTCGAACAACAATAACCAAGATAGGTGCAATGCTAGTGATATTATATGGAGTTTGGAGTATAGTTAAGGGATATAAACTAATAGAAAATCCAGAAATGATGAATCAAAAAATAGAAAAAATGCAAAAAGAGTTGGTAAACAAAGTTACCAACTAATAGTAGTAATTATAAAGATGGTCCGGCTGACGAGAAATCAAACTCCGTGCTAACATTATCATATCTATGGAAATTCTCAATAAACATCCCGCCTAACTTTTCAAGCATTGAATCATATGCAGCCTTATCACTCCATGTATTTCTAGGGTTGAGAACTTCGGTATCAACACCATGAAGCTCTTTTGGAATAGATAGGTTAAATATTGGTAACATATCAAATGATGCTTTCTCAATAGAACCATCAATAATGGCATCAATACAAGCCCTAGTATTTTTAATACTCATTCGCTTACCAACACCGTAGCCACCACCACTCCATCCAGTATTTACAAGATAGACATTAACATTGTGAGCATCAATCTTTTCACCTAGTAATTTAGCATATCTAGTAGGATGCAATGGCAAAAAAGCCTCTCCAAAACAAGCAGAGAAAGTTGCCACAGGTTCAGTTATCCCTCTCTCTGTTCCAGCTACTTTTGCAGTGTATCCACTTAAAAAATAGTACATTGCTTGTTCTTTTGAAAGCTTACTAACTGGTGGCAAAACACCAAAAGCATCGGCTGTTAAGAAAATAATATTTTTTGGATGTCCAGCTTGTAAATTACACTTAAAATTCTCAATATGCTCAATAGGATAAGAGACTCTTGTATTTTCAGTTTTAACGGTAGAGGAATAATCAACTACTCCATTACCATCATATACTACATTTTCAAGTAGTGCATCTTTTTTGATTGCAGCATAAATCTCTGGCTCGCTATTTTTATCCAAGTTAATCACTTTAGCGTAGCAACCACCCTCAAAATTAAACACTCCATTATCATCCCAACCATGCTCATCATCACCTATTAAAGCACGATTTGGATCAGTAGATAGGGTTGTTTTTCCAGTTCCTGAAAGTCCAAAAAATAGACAAACATCATCATCTTTGCCAACATTGGCAGAACAATGCATTGGTAATTTACCCTCAAGTGGCAGCCAATAATTCATCATAGAGAAGATACCTTTTTTCATCTCACCACCGTACCAAGTGCCACCAATTATGGATACATTATCTTCTATATTAAAGACAACAAAAACATCAGAATTTAAACCCTGCTCTTTAAAATTGGCATTAGTTGCTTTGCATGCATTATAAACAACAAAATCTGGTTCAAAATCTTCTAGTTCAGCTTCAGTAGGACGAATAAACATATTTTTAACAAAATGTGCTTGCCATGCTACTTCAGAAATGAACCTAATTTTTCTTCGGCTATCTATGCTTGCACCAGCGTACACATCATTAATATACAAAGGTTTACCAGCTAACTGATTAATGGTAATATCTAAAAGATTTTCATAAATCTCTTTTTTGATTGGCTTATTTATATCGCCCCATGATATTTCAGAGTTAGATGGAGCCTGATCTACAAAATATTTATCTTTTGGACTTCTTCCTGTAAAAATACCAGTATCGCACATAGCAGAACCTGATGTGGATATTTTGCATTCACCATTATTTGTCTCATGTCGTTGTAACTCATCATAACTAATATTGTAATAAATATTAGTTGCGTTTTCTAACTTTAATCTCTCAAGACCTTTGGTCGACTTTGGTATCACAATTTGCCTCTTCTTTTATGTAAAATAAATTGAACTAAATTAGTTCAAAGAAGCCAATAATTGACCATCCACAACGCTATCAGTTGGAGCAACATCTAGTGATGCAATAACACCAGCTTGTGGTGCGAAAATATCAATCTCCATTTTCATAGCTTCAAGTATCATTATTTTTTGACCCTCTGTAACTTTGTCACCAACTTCAACAAGTACTTTCCAGACATTACCAGGAGTTTGTGAGTTTATTTTTATTTTACCAGCTGCTTCACAACTTGATGAACTTGTTGGTGTAGCCGCACTTATTTGTATATCAGCATCACCCTCTGCTACTTGTACACTATATTTCTTACCATCAACCATTACTGTATAATTTCCACTCATATTTTCTCCTTGCATTGTATTTTTAAATTTACCTTTTCTAACCATCAACGGACCTTCGCCCTTTAGGAACGCTATACCCTTAGCATCACATGATGCTCCAATAAAGATATTCTCATCACTAACTGTTAATCCCTCGTCTTCAAGTTCTTTTGTCCAATAAGCAATAGATTTTTTCTCATCTCTATCAGCTATATCTAAAGGACTCTCATTTGTTGGTTTAAGTTTTAATTGTGCTGATGCTAGTGCTACTATTTCACTATCCGGCTCAACTGGTGTTTTACCAAAATATCCAAGCACCATCTTGCCATATCCTGGGGCAATCTGCTTCCATGGTCCAAACATTACATTTGCATAAGCTTGCTGCCAGTAAAATTGGCTAACAGGTGTTACAGAAGTACCATAACCCCCTCTTTCAACAACCTCTTTCATTGCTAAAATTACTTCATCAAATTTATCAAGATTTCCTGCATCTCTCATCATTTGCGTATTTGCAGTTAATGCACCACCTGGCATTGGTGAAAATGGAATAAGTGGAGATACTTGAGTAGACTCAGGTGGTTTCATATAATCACTAAGACAATCAGCTAATACCTCTTCATATTTTAATATCTTACTAAGCTCTAAATCACCAAGATTAAAATTAGTACCTTTTGTAGCATGAAGCATTGTAAGAATATCAGGTTGACTTGTGCCACCACTTACAGGAGAAGCTGCCATATCTATACCATTAGCTCCAGCCTCAAGAGCCGCCAAATACGATGCAACACTAACTCCAGCTGTCTCATGAGTATGAAGTCTCAAGTGTGCCGCATCACCCAAAAGTTTTCTAGCCATTGAGATAGTCTCAAAGACTTTATGAGGATTTGATGTTCCACTAGCGTCTTTAAAACAAACACTATCAAAAGCAATCCCAGCATCTAAGATATCTCTAAGAGTTTTTTCATAAAATGCAACATCATGAGCTCCAGTACACCCTGGAGGTAAATCCATCATAGTTACAACTACCTCATGATTCATACCATATTTTTTGATACATTCCGCACTATATATTAGGTTATTTACATCATTTAAAGCATCAAAATTTCTAACAGTAGAAGTGCCATGTTTTGCAAAAAGCTTTGCAAATAGGTCAATCATCTCTCTACTTCCAGTATCCAGCATTACTGTATTTATACCACGAGATAGCACTTGAAGATTTGCATTTGGACCTGCAATTTCTCTAAATTTATCCATCATATCAAAAGCGTTTTCTCTCAAATAGAAGAAAAGTGACTGGAATCTTGCTCCACCACCAAACTCAAAGTGAGATATACCAGCCTTTGAAGCAGCCTCTACTGCTGGTAAGAAATCATCCATGAGTACACGACCACCAAAGACAGACTGAAAGCCGTCTCTGAAAGTTGTATCCATAATATCAATATACTTTTTTGCCATTTACAATACCTTTGTCAATTTTTTTGCGCTTTAATACTCAATAACATTAAGAAGATTGAGAGAAACTATAAAAAATAGTTATTTCAATCTTGATAATGTTTTTGTAGTTAAATTGTAGACTATTTTTACTTACTATAAAGTTAAAATAGCACCTATTTATCTTCTTTTTCTAGCATTCGTGCGTTTTGGTGCCGAACCTTGAGAATAATTGTAGTTATCCATCATATCATTAACAGCTTCTTCATCGTATCCAATACCGCCTGAAGTTACAATCGGTTCTTTTGTTAGATAAAAACTTATCATTTTCTCTAGCAATAGCTCTTTTTCATCTTCGCTATATTTTTCCATTAAAACTTTTGCTTCATCTTTGATTTGGATATCTAAAATGTTTTCTTTAATTAGCTCAAAATCACTATCTTCCAATCCTGCTCCAGAATCAATAGTGCAAAGTTGCATCTCTGCACCTACTTCTTTTTGAATTCTTTGAAGCTCTTTAAACTCTTCAGTTGAAACTAGAGTAATGGCTATACCACTTTTGCCAGCTCTTCCAGTACGACCAATTCTATGCACATAGCTTTGTGGGTCAAAAGGAATGTGATAATTAAATACATGAGTTACATCTTTTACATCAAGCCCTCTTGCAGCTACATCCGTGGCTACCATTATTTTAATTTCGCCTCTTCTGTATGCCTTTACAACCACTTCTCTTTCGTCTTGCTCAAGGTCACCATGCAATCCTTTTGCACTAAAGCCCAAAGCTTCTAAATGCTCAACAAGCCTATCAACTTCTCTTTTCATTCTACAAAAGATAATACATTTATTTACATTTTCTACTTCTAATAGTTTCACAATCGCATCATCTCTTTGGCTTTCATTAATAACAAAATATTTTTGCTCAATGATATTATTTGTAGTTTCATTGTCTCCAATTACTGATATATATTCAGGTTTGTAAAGTATATTTGCAGCCAGATCCTTGATAGGCTCAGGCATAGTAGCTGAGAAAAGTAGAGTTTGTCTATTTTGAGGAATATATTCGAAAATTTCTTTTATATCATCCAAAAAGCCCATATCAAGCATCTCATCAGCTTCATCTAGAACTATAATTTCTGGATTAAATACATCAATTTTACCTTTTTTATACAAATCTTTAAGTCGTCCTGGAGTTGCAACAACTATTTGTACACCTTTGTGAATTAATGCAATTTGTCTACCATATCCAACTCCACCATAAACTGTAAGAGTTCTAATATCTGCAAATCTACCAAGATGATAAAGCTCATCACTAACTTGAGTTGCTAGCTCTCTAGTTGGTGTTATTATCAATGCTCGTTCACACTCACCTTTTGCTATTTTATCCAATATTGGAAGTCCAAATGCAGCTGTTTTACCAGTTCCAGTGTGGGCTTGCCCTACTATGTCTGTTCCATTTAGTATAACAGGTATTGCCATTTCCTGAATCGGACTTGGCTCTTTGAAACCTGCTATTCTTATACCCTTTGCTATCTCTGGGTGAAAATCAAAATCATTAAAATTCATATGTTACCTTCTGTATTTATATACATTATTTTAAGCTCAAAAGTTGTGAACTTAATAAAACCTCTATCAAAGAGGCTCTATAAATTCAAGTTTTATTTAATAATAAATATCCAAAAAATAAGTCCAACGACTATTCTATAAATTCCAAATAGCACGAATGTATGTGTCGTTAAAAATTTCATAACAACTTTTACTGTCACAAGAGCCACCACAAAAGCTGTAATAAATCCAACTGCCAAAAGCGTATAATCATCAACCACCATTGTCATTCTATTTTTATATAGATCATATGCGGTTGCTACAATCATAGTGGGAATAGCCAATAAAAATGAAAATTCAGCGGCACTCTTTCGTGAAAGCCCTGCAAATATCCCACCTATCATAGTCATGCCCGACCTGCTTGTTCCTGGAACCATTGATATGCTTTGGAATACCCCTATCATTAGTGCATCTTTGTAGCTTAGATGCTCAACACCCTTACAATCACTCTCATCAACATCTCTTCTGTAGTATTCTAAAATCAAAAATGCTATACCACCGACAACTAGCATAATAGCTACTGTTTCTATACCAAATAAAGCCTTAATACTCTTGTAGAATAGAAATCCAAAGATAGCTGTTGGTATAAATGCTAATGCTATCTTAATCCATAATAATTTATCAGCTAGTAACTTATGAGCAAATAAAAATAGAACTGCCAATATGCTTCCTAGCTGAATAGAAACTTCAAAAGCCTTATGCGCATCAGTCTGTTTGAGACCCAATAAATCTGATACCAAAATCAAATGCCCAGTACTTGATATTGGTAAAAACTCTGTCAATCCCTCAACCGTACCCAATATTAGGGCATCAATTATAGTCATATTTTTCCTTTTGGCATATCACCAATCATCCTAATGGCAACCAAGCCAACAATTATCGCACCTTAGCGGTTCGATTAGACGGATTATATCATTTTAAGGTTAAATTATAATATAGAATCTACAATCTCTAGCACTTTTCTCAAATCTTTTTCATCAACACAATGCGTTGCAGCTTCACGCAAGATAGGTTTTGCACAAAATGCTATTTTAGTACCAGCATATACAAACATACTAAGGTCATTAGCTCCATCACCAATCGCAACCGTATTTGTTTTGCTAATTCCAAGCAAAGATTGTAGCCTAATCAAAAGTTCGCCTTTTGAACTACCAAACATCATCTCGCCACCAACCTCACCAGTCAATATTCCATCAACATCATAAAGCGTATTTGAGAAATCAGCATCAATACCTAAAGATTTACAAGCAGGCATAGTTGCATTTCTAAAACCACCAGAAAAACATACCACAGTGTAGCCTCTGCTTTTTAGCCCATCTATTGTGTCTTTAGCTCCATTTATTAACGGTAACTTTTGACATATTTCATCTACCTTGCTCATCTCAAGCCCTTTTAAAAGCTTCACTCTTTGTTGTAATGCATTAAAAAAATCAAGCCGTCCTTCCATAGCCTCATGCGTGATAGCTGCTACCTGCTCTTCAAATCCAAGCTCTCGTGCAAGAAAATCTATAGTCTCGCCATCCATAAGCGTGGAATCAAAATCAAATACTGCTAGTTTCATTAAAGTACCTTTTATATATTTCAAACGCCTATACAAGCATAATTTGGATAAAATTATAACCAATAAATCATAAATAAGAGTCAGCCATGCTATTTGATACATTCTGTGCTACGCTATGTAGCGATAAACCTTTCATTACCGTAGAAGTGACACCTCCTCATGGTGGCTCAATGTCTCAAATATTAGAAAAAATAAAAGATGCTGGTCTGATAGACAAGGTATCTGGATTTACTACCACGGATAATCCATTAGCCAAACTCAAAATGGATTCAATAAGTGCAGCTATTCGCATACAACAAGCATTCAGCAAGCCTGTAATCGCCACAATGAGTATGCGTGATAAAAATAAACTATCATTGCAGTCTGCACTAATGGGAGCAAATGATTTCGACATCAGGGGCATATTGGCTCTGACTGGAGACCCAGCTAAATATTCAGACCAACCTGAAGTCAAGGGTGTACTAGAGAGAGATTCTACTTTGCTACTTAGTATAATCCATCATCTAAATAGTGGTGTGGACTATAGCAAGAGAGAATTAAATCCAAAGCTAAAGCCAATTTATCCATTTGCTGTGAGTAATTCATATGCAAAAGATTCAAAAACTCTCCAAAAAAGAATGGTCAAAAAACTAAATTATGGTGCTAGAGCTATCATCACCCAGCCAGTTTATGATTTGGATAATGCCAAGCTTTTGCTAGAGTTATTTGAAAGTGCCAAAAGCGAGAGTATCAGAGATACAGCAAAAGACGCCAAACTGATTCTCGGTCAATTTCCTGTGGTTAGTGCCAAAACAGCAAATTTCATAGATGAACATGTCCCAGGGATAAGCGTACCAAAAAGTATAATAGATGAGATGAATTTAGCATCTATGGATGGCAAAGAAAAGGAACACGATGTTGGATTTGCATTATCTAAACAAATCTTTGATGAGATTATGAAAATCCATCCCAAAGTTCATCTGATGACACATAATCGTTTTGATTTGTGTAGTGAGTTGATAGGGTAGCTACTTTAGTTCACCCCAATTATC
>DZCE01000004.1:0-7970 GCA_022736375.1 Arcobacter nitrofigilis
TACGGATAAACTCCGTAATTATATCTACAAAGGAAACACCATGAACAAAAGTATAGTGGGAAGACATTTTGAATTAACAGAACCAATCAAAGAGTATGCCAACAATGCAATAAATGAGCTAAAAAAATATAACCTAGATATCATATCAGTATCTACCCTAATATCAGCAGATGAGAAAAATGGCAAAAAAGGTTTCATGGTAGAGTTTGTAATAAATCTGAAAGACAAAAATACAGTAGTAGTATCTCAAAAAGACAAAGACACATACGCAGCCATAGATATAGCCATAGAGAGAGTCAAAAAAGTACTTTCACGCCATAGTGAAAAGATTAAAAACCATAAAATCACTAGCTTTAAAGACCTAGGTAGTGACGCAGTAGCGATTAGCGAATATGCTGGAAGTGATGATACGGAGATAGTCCCAATGGATCTAGAACTTCATAAACCAATAGATTTTGATGAAGCAGTTTCGCATTTAAAGCTAGAACAAAATAGACAATTTATCGTATTTAATGATAGTGACGATAATATGAGAGTTATGTATAAACGAGCTGATGGAAAATTCGGACTATATTAAACCATGAAATAGTGTCACATGAACGCCACGAAAGCCACTAATTTTTGCTTTGTGAAAATAGTGAGCGATTCGTGAATGTGACGATTTTTCTAAAGAAACTTTTTACTTCATAAAATCGCTATTCGCTAGTTTTGTAATACTTTTATAAAAAAGTATTAAAGAAGAAATTCATAATAATTGTTTATCTAAACTTGTAGTAACTTAAAACACTTTTACCAAATTTTTTCTGTTTCCAAAGTATCAATTCTCCAATTTCAAGAGGCAATTCAAGAGTATTCATATGCTCAATTATAGCCATCTCACAAACATCTCTATCAAGAGATTTAATTAAAGCTATTGTATCATCATAAATCTCTTCCATGCCTACTCTAGTGGCAAATGGTGGATCAAAATAGAAGTAAGTTTTTGTTTTAAGATTTTTTATCTCGCTATACAGTGCTTCAAATTTCGCAAAACTATTGCCTTTGATAATTGTACATTTTTGTGGTTCTAGTTTGGATACATTGTGTCTCAAAATCTCTAGAGCATCACTATTTTTCTCCATAAAATAGACTCGATTTGCTCCACGGCTAAGTGCTTCAAGACCCACAGAGCCACTTCCTGCAAACAGTTCTACGAAATTTTTGTCTATTATATCAAACTGTAAAGTATTGAAAAATGACTCTTTGAGTATTGACTTTGAGCTTCTTGTGGTGCTTATATCAGGGATTAGTATCATTTTGCCCTTGAATTTACCAGCGATTATAGGTGTTGAGAATGTTTTTATATTTGTCATGTGAAATTATATCACAAAGAGTTAAAAACATCGTTCTAGAAGTTAATTATCTCTTTGAGTGTTTCTATAAGCTGGCTCTCGGGTCTTATATTTTCCATCTCTTTCCCTGGTTCTGTTGTCGTAATAATAGTGCGGCCCGTAATGAGCTTTTTATAGTCTTTTTGACGAATACCCCAGTATGCATGCATAACTATTGGTTCATTATTATACTCACCAATATACAGCACTATATGCCCTGGTACGAAAAGCATCGAGCGAAATGGCACGGCATTTGCTAAAATCTTTGCTTTTTTTTCTTCTTTATTTAATCCAGCTAATGATATCCGTGTCCCATCACCTGCTTGTTGTGATGAATTACGGCGTAAAAATATACCAAATGGAGCGAAAAAATCTCTAGTCAATGCTGAACAATCTCTAGTCTCGCAGCTCTCTCCCCAACCATATGGTTCATTCACGAATGCAGTTGCTATTTTAGCTATATTTTCTGGCGTAAATGCTACTGGTTTTTTGGCTATCATTTCAGCTTTACTTGGGTGGGCTTTTTGTAATACTGCCATACCATTTGCGTCCTTAGTAGCAAACATATAACCGTCCGTGTCATATGGGAAGATGGTGCCAAGTTTTACTAAACTAATAGGCTTGTTCTCATTTTTTAACCGTAAATTGTCTTCAATTGTTATGGCATAGTTTCCATTTTTAAATTTTGCTATGAAATTATCATCCACAAGTGCTATATCTTTTTTTTCGACCCAGCCAAACGCATAAGCTCCATGCACAAATGCCCAGTTACCATCTACTGAATAGTGAGAGACAAATAGTGGCATATTAATACTATATGAGCTATTTTGATTATAATCAAACGGAAATCCCTCGCCAGTTTGAGATGGGTCACGGTAATATGCATCACTCATGGGGAGAGATTTTAAATCTACTCTTTTAGTTGTAATTGCTTTTGCTTTTACTGTATTATATTTCCACATGGCTGAATTATATATCCAATAATCATAATATTCAGCCCCGTATTGTGTTCTATCTTCACGATAAATAGGTTTGCTCTTTACAAATCTAGCTTCCCAGCCAAAATCTCTACTGTTTATATCAAGGGCTTCTATACTCCATGGATTAAAATACTTTTTATTATATTCATCATCTTGTGCTTTTTGTTTTCCATAGTCTATTGGTTTTATTTTTGCAGCATAATAGCTTAAATCTTGTGGGATATTTTCCATATCACCAACGACAGCTTTATCCATTTTATCTATTTTACTAGGTTCTCTGGTGCTTGACTGGAGATAATAATCAGCATTTAGAGATGAGAGACAAAGTGCAAATAGTATAATAACTTTAATCTTCATTTATATAAGTCTCATTTTTATTAATTTGATTATATTATACTAAAAAAATGTTAATCGTTCATAAACACTCTTTTGCTTTACTTATAATCTCCTCGTCACTTCCCATATCAAGCCATCTAAATTTTATACCACTTTGGATAGTACCGTCCAGTATATCTCCACTATTTCTAAACTGCAAATCAAGCTTTGCTACATCAAAACCACTAGTTGTTTTAGTAAAAATATCTAATCTTCTATTTGGCTCACTACTATTGGTATAAAGATAACAGTAGCTCTTTAGACCATTTCGTCCTACTCTGCCTCGTAGCTGGTGCAAAGTAGCAAGCCCAAGCCTCTCTGCTCCCACAACAACAACCATTGTTAGCCTAGGCAATGAAATGCCAACCTCCACCACAGTTGTCGCTAGTAAAATATCCCCTTTTTCCCTAAACTCCAAAAGTACAGCTTCTTTGTCTTTGTCCCTTCCGTGAGTAACAAACAGATTATCAAAATTTTTCTCCCAAAATCCCCTAGCTTCTTCAAGCGATTGATATGGAATCTGCTCGCTCTGCTCTACTAATGGATATACAATAAGCACTTGATGATTTTCTCTTATTTCATCTCTGATTTTGGAAAGCAAATCTGGAAAATTACTCTTTGAAATCACTTTCGTTGTTATATCTTTAGTAAATGGTGTTGTTGTGATTAAGCTTACATCTATTAGTGCTGAATCCATCATCGCTTGAGTTCTAGGTATTGGAGTGGCTGAAAATTGCAACATATGTGGCTTTTTTTTACCATCAATAAAACTACTCTCAAGCCTTTGTCTCTGGCGTGTGCCAAAACGATGCTGCTCATCTATCATCACAAGTTCTATTTCGCCCAAATCTTCTTTATAAAGCAGTGCATGAGTACCTATTATTAGATTTGCTTCTGTGTAATCTCCATGATTGGTTTTTTGTGTTACAAGTGCTATTTTCATAAAAGATGAGAGATATTTACAAGCCTCTTCATAAAGCTGAAGTGCCAATAAGGAAGTGGGTGCCATAAGGACACTTCTATTAGGCAACGCCATCATCGCACAAGCTAATATAACCATGGTCTTGCCACTACCAACATCACCTACTATCATTCGTTTTGTAGCTTTTATTGAACTTTTAAAATCTTCTCTAATGTCATCAATGCACTTTAGTTGCTCATCTGTGAGCTTGAACGGAAGGTGCGCCAAAAACTTATCAATCCTGCCATTCAATTCTACCTTTGGTGGGTAATCTATTCTCTTGCCTTGTAATTTTTTTAGATGATTAAACGCTTCACTATATTTTAGAGCATATATAATATCACTCTTGTATGATTTATCTTCGAATATATCGCTTAGCGTATTTGGAAAATGAAGTGCATAGATAGTTTTTGATATTTTTTCATCAAGCCCACTTGCTATTAAATTATTTATTGTGATATATTTTTTAATCAAATCTCGTAACTCTGATGATTTTAAAATTGTTTTATATTTAGGAACTATTTGATTTGGTATAGTGATTTTTTTTGGTTGTGAGAGTTGTAAAAATCCATTATATTGACTGATTTTTCCCTGGATATAATGTTTTGAATTAATCGTAAATGTAGCATAATGATATGGCATTACCTTGAAAAATGTAGCACTTATATTTGTTTTAAAATTTACTAAATTAAAGATTATTTGTAGCTTGCCATTAATATTCTTATGCTCCAAAACTACTGCTTCAGCCGTTATAATCTTACCTATTTCTACTTGTTTTGATAGCGTAGTGTCATCATAACTATTTGGTATTATTAGTGCTAGATCCAGTAAAGTATAAATTTTTAGTTTTGCAAATAGTGTCTTATCTTCACTCTCTATCATTATATATCCTTTGATGATATATTATCAAAACTGTAAATAAAACTCAAAAATATATCAAAATGGCATACTTATTTTGCTTTAGTAACCACACTAAATGATAAATCTCTTATTTCAGGGTGTGAAGCTATAAACTCATTCATCTCTTTTAGAGTAACATTAGCTAATTGTTCTAGTTGGATTTTGCTATATCCCTGCTCTCTGTCGTTATAATACTCATCATATCCTCTATTTAGCCTTTGAGATAGAGTCTCAACACGAAGTGGCTCACTACCTACTAAAAAATCTTTTGCACCTGTCAGTTCATCCTGCGTAATTCCATTTTTGACAAAATCATCAATAACCTCTTTTACAACACTCATCGCCTCATCTTGACTCTCTAGTTTTGTTTGTAAGTATCCGCTTAGATGGCTATTGTTTTTTGTACGATTTAGTGAAGCGTACGCACTATATGCCAAGCCTCTTTTGACTCTAATCTCTTCCATAATACGACTTCCAAATCCGCCACCGCCTAGAATATATTCCATAATTTTGGCTTTGTATTGATCAGGCTCTTTGTAAGAGTAGTGGAAAGGTGCGCCAAAATACAGATAAGCTTGTTGTGTGTCTTTTTGATTATGAAACTCTGTTTTTGGATTTTCACGCACCTTAACTGGCAAAAGTGGAACTGTTGTAACTTTTGGCAACGATGAAACTACCTCTTTGCTGTATTCCACTACTTCTTTTTCACTAATATCTCCACCAGCTAAAATTAAAACATTGTTAAAGCCCAAATGTGAATCTAAAAAATTCTTTATATCTTTAACTGTTATCTTTTCTATCTCTTTTGGCTCTCCCTCATAAGACCTAGCTAGTGGAGTTCCTTCAAAAAGCAGTTTCCTAAGCCCAGTACTAGCAATATAATCATAATCACTTAATTTAGCAGTTAGAGAGCCTATCTTTTGTCTTTTGATTTTCGTTATTGTTTCTATTGTGTAATTTGGATCTTTTAATAGCTTCTTTAGCAATTTTACACCATCAGGGAATTCGCTTTTCAGTCCACTCACTTCTATTGCAAAACTCTCCCTGCCTACATATGATGAAAGAGTAAGTGCCTGATTATCAAGCCTTGTAGCAAAACCTGTACTGCCATCTTTTTTAGTACCTTCATTCAAGAGTTTTGAACTTAGCTCTGCAAGGGCGTCTTTGTCTGTATTAAGAGAACCACTATGCTGGAATATAAACTGCATAGTCACTATAGGCAACTGCTTATTCTCTTCAAATATCAAAGGTATCTTCTCTCCTTTAATATCAATGTACTGTAACTCTGTTGCCATAGCAAAAACTCCTAAAAAAAATATTATTAAATAACGCATGAGAACTCCTATATTATAACGAGCTAGTATCTCTCTAAAATTTCATATGCTGTATTTCGCTTGGCTGGCTTCTCGCCTATGTCACGAATAAGTGTTATCATTTCATCTGTATTCATACAGTTTGTAGCTCCTGCTGCTGATACCACATTCTCTTCCATCATTGTCGAGCCCAAATCATTTGCACCGTACATTAGAGCCATTTGTCCTATGTAGCTACCTTGAGTTACCCATGAGCTTTGAATATTTTTAAAATTATCCAAAAATAGTCTTGATACTGCTAGAAGTCTTAGGTATCTACTAGAGGATTGTTTTTCTATCTCTGGTAACTCAGCCTTTAGCTCTGTATTTGAACTCTGAAATGACCACATTATATAAGCTCTAAATCCACCTGTTTCATCTTGGAGTGTCCTTATATAATCCCAATGCTCTACAATCTCCCTAGTTGTCTCAACTGTGCCAAACATCATGGTTGCAGTTGATTTTATACCAAGCTTATGTGCCTCTCTATGCACTTCTAGCCAATCATCTTTATCAAGTTTCTTTGGAGCTATGATATCACGAACTCTATCACTTAGTATTTCAGCCCCTGCCCCAGGAATGGAGCTTAGACCTTTGGCATTTAGTCTTTTTAAAACATCACTGATAGAGATTTTCGAACGCTTTGCTATATAATCTATCTCAATAGCAGAAAAGCCATGTATTGTAATAGTCGGGTATTTATTATGAATATGCTCCACTAAATCCTCATACCATTCAATCTCAAGGCGTGGATGAACGCCACCTTGGAATAGTATCTGTGTACCGCCAATAGCTATAAGCTCATCAATCTTCTCGTCAATCTCATCAAATGTGAGAATATATCCATCTTCATCTTTTTCATGACGATAAAATGCACAAAATTTACAATCCACCCAGCAGACATTTGTATAATTAATATTTCTATCTACTACAAATGTAGTAATACCGTTCGGATGAAGCTCTCTTTTTCGTGCTAATGCCATGCGACCTAGCTCTTTGAGGTCACCATTTTCTATTAACTCAATTGCTTCATCTATACTAAGTCTGTTTTCACTCATATTTTATTCTTCTTCATCGCTTGTAGTTTTTGGCTCTTTACCTATGGAATCAAGCACTCCATTAATAAATGCTGGCGATTTATCATCAGCTAGATTTTTGGCAAGCTCAACGCACTCATTAATAATAATCGCTCTATCTGTACCAGCTATCATAATCTCATATGCACCAAGTCTCATAATAGCTTTTTCAACCTTGCCAATGCTGTCCATATCCCAACTTGATAGGTGTTTTTTGAGTTCAGCATCTAGCATATCAAGATTATCAATTGTGCCTTTAAAAAGCTCACTTGAAAAATCTCTTTGTTTATTGCGTATTTTTTGCTCTTCTAATATCTCATCAAAAAAATTAGCGATTGTTTCATTTCCTAAATCATAAGCGTATAAAAGCCCTACAACTGCACTTCTTGCTTGTTGTCTTGTTGCCATTAGTTAAGCTCACTATACAGATTTACAAGTTCAATTAATCCAGTCATAGCCTCACCACCTTTGTTTCCTGCTTTTGTTCCTGCTCTCTCAATTGCTTGCTCTATACTATCCACAGTCAATACTCCAAAAGCTACTGGAATGCCATGTTTTAGTGCAGCAGTTGCAACACCCTTGGTAGCTTCAGCAGATATATAATCAAAATGTGGTGTAGCACCTCTAATAACAGCTCCAACACAACATACAGCATCATATTTGCCAGATGCTAAAGCTTTTTCAAGTGCTAATGGTATTTCAAATGCACCAGGAACTAGTATTAAATCCAGATTGGCTTCATCTCCACCATGTCTCACATATGAATCCACTGCACCCTCAACTAATCTATCTGTAATAAAATGGTTAAATCTAGCATTGATTATTGCTATTTTCTTGCTACTGTCTACCTGTAAGTTGCCTTCTATAATTTTCATATCTATTCCTTTTTTATTTGATTAATTTTCTTCTTTGATAAGGGCAAAGCCCAAATCAAATTCATCGCTACTCAAAGCTTC
>DZCE01000004.1:8070-55727 GCA_022736375.1 Arcobacter nitrofigilis
TTTCTTCTTTGATAAGGGCAAAGCCCAAATCAAATTCATCGCTACTCAAAGCTTCGCTGGTCGCTTCAGAACAATATTCTATTCTACTATTGCTCTAATTGCATCTATTTGTGCTATTAGTTTTTTCATATCATCCATTTTTATCATATTTGGTCCATCGCTTAATGCAATTGATGGGTCAAAATGCGTCTCAAAAAAGAAACCATCCACTCCAGCAGCAGCAGCAGCTCTTGAGAGATATGGGATATATGAGCTGTCTCCACCACTAGTGGCACTTCCACTAGCAGGCATCTGTACTGAATGTGTAGCGTCAAAAATCACAGGTGCAAATTGACGCATAATATTCAAACCTCTCATATCAACTATTAGATTGCCATACCCAAATGTAGTCCCTCGCTCACAAAGCCAAACACCATATTTTTTTGCATTCTCATAATCAACTTTGCCATCATATCCTCTAGTTTTTAGTACTTTTCCTACTGAATATTCCATAGCAGCTGGAGCTAGAAATTGACCTTTTTTGATATTCACAACTGCACTTGTTTTAGCAGCAGCTACAAGCAAATCTGTTTGACGACATAAAAATGCAGGTATTTGTAATACATCAGCTACTTCAGCTGCACTTGCTGGTTGAGAAGCGTCATGAACATCAGTTAATATTTTATAACCGAACTGCTCCTTTACCTCTTGTAGCATCCTAAGACCCTCATCAAGCCCTGGACCTCTAAAGCTATCAATGCTTGTGCGATTAGCCTTGTCAAAACTAGCTTTAAAATAAAAATCTTTAGTACAATCTTCATGGTAGCTCTGTAATCCTTCGGCTATCTTCATAACAGCATCTCTACTCTCTAAAACACATGGTCCTGCTATTAAAATCATTTATGTCCTTTTATTTCGTTGTCATTTTCATTTGGTTTTGGTTTTATAGTAACCAAAATACCAGATATAATCACCAATATTATACCAAAAATAGTCATAACATCAGGCAACGCATCGCCAAGCATCACTCCGATGATAGTAGCGAAAATAATATTAGAGTATGATATGGTACCTATAATTCCTGCTTTAGTATACTCATATGCTTTAGTCATAAGCATTTGAGAAATTGTGGCTGATATACCAATTCCAATTATCCAAGCCCACTCTATTCCACTAGGCATTACAAATGGGGCGGTAAATATATTATTCTTGGCTCCATTAGTTAACGAACCAATTATCATCATAATAAGTGGCCCAACTGTACCCACAATCATAAATGAAAGCACAATAGAACGAGTATCATAATAGTGTCTAAGCTCTCGTATAGAGGTATAAGCTAGTGCTGCACCCACTCCTGAAAGTAGACCAATAATATCATACATTCCCAATCCACTACTATCAGGTTTAGCGACCATAGCTATACCAATAAAGCCTAAAACTACAGCAATAATCGCCCATTTAGATAACTTCTCACGCAAAAATATATATGCAAATATAGCTACAAAAATTGGGGATATTTTATTATATAGTGCGGCTTGACCAAATGGAATATATGCAACAATGTAAAAAAATGCAACAAGTGACACAAAACCCATAAAACCTCTAAAAAACAGAAGCCATGGTTTGCCACCTATCTCTACAATAGGAACTCTTAAAATAGTGATACCTATAATGACTACGCCAAATAGATTTCTAAAAAAAGCAGCCTCAATAGGAGGTATTGACCCCACAAGCATTTTTACAAAACCACCCATAATCGCGAAACATAGTGATGCCAGTAACATCATAACTATTCCACGATCTAGAGCCTTAAATTTATCTATCAACTATACTCTTTTTTTTATTGTGATTATATCAATTAGAACCTAGCTTTGACTTATTTTTACTTTTTTATTGCCACCAAATCACCAAATAGAAGTAAATCTTGCAATACTGCTTTTTGAGTAACTCCATTTTCATCCATAGCTATCATAAATTCGCCTCTTTTGCTTGCAAATATAGGCTGATTTATAATTGCCTTAAAATACCATTTAGACCTATCGCCTAACTCTTTTTTATATTTTGGTAGTTGCGAAAGTGATGGAACAAAAATCTCTATTGAGCCATCTTGATTTTCTGCACCAACTGCTTTGAATCTATATGTTTTACTTATCTCTTCTGATGGAGTTATCATTTTTGGTACATTCATGTATATTGACAATAAATCATTTGGGCTATAAAAGTCTAGTTTCTCACTGCTATCAGAGACTATCTTTCCGTCCTCTTTTTTAATTATTCTTTTTGTTACTCGTTTTGCTTTATGGTCTATTGTGTAGAGCTTATCTTTTATTTTATTGCCATGTGCAATATGCACACTATAGCTATCAGAAATATATTTACCGCCTACTATATGTCCACGACTTATATGTCTTTCAGTGCGATTCCCACTCATAACTCTAACCACTCCAGTAGTCTTTGCTTTTATATCTATTGTGTAATTCTTACCAGATTCATTAAGACTAACAGATGCTGTCCCAAGTTCACCTAATACTCCAAATCTTACTCCATAATTCACATTGACACTTTCTGCATTTACTTGCATTAATCCAAAAGCAAACAGGGCTAATAATATTTTTTTCATATTTAACATCTCCTGATATTTATCAAAAATTATATCCAATTCAATGTGTTGTGAATGTGAATTATATTCTACCTTTTCAGATTAATATCTTGTTGCACTTATAGTCCAAATGGAAATGTATCAGGCATTCCCTTGGTTGTTTTTTTCATCAAAGCTTCAACTGCACGAGTTTCATCAAACCAAATATATTCATCAAACTGATGTGGCAATGAAGCATAAAAATAGTGACTTTGCATTTCAGTTTCAGGTCTATAAATAACACCAATTGCCCGCTCAAGACGTTCTGGTAGTAATTTTTTACGTGTTAATTCTTGTAATGGTTGACGCAATGGTAACAAGAAATTATCAGTCTTAACTTCGTGACACACATGTTCATAGCTGTCAATATGTGATGACCTCACTTGCTTTATCTCCATTGGACCTCCCCATTCTGATGCTGCTGCAACTGTACCATGATCAGTGCCAAAACCGATATTGTACGCTTTAGCACCATATTTCTGACGCACTAACTGCCCAATATTTATTTCACCACTGGCACTCATTTGTGTAGCACTCGCATCACCAATATGCGAATTATGAGCCCATATTACTGCTTTTGACTCGGAACCTCTAAATTCAAGAATATCCTGCAGGGTTTCAAACATATGAGTATCACGCTGGTTCCATGAATTGCTCTCAGCATAATACATAGTGCGATAATAACGCTCTGCATTAGCTACCAACTTTGCATTTTCTTCTGCATCAAAGAATTTCTCTCCATCTAGCAAAGAATATTCCATTTGCTTTCTAAGTAAAGTCTGCAATATTATCAATACTTCACTTTCGCATTCTCTATATTTTTTTGTGATAACAGCATGGCTATACATCGAGAAATCATTTACCCATGGCATCAAACAACCATAACGCGTACGGGCTACTTCAGCAGTGACTGGATCTACTTTTTCCAAATATTTTAGCACCGCTTCCATAGAACTATTTAAACTATATAAATCTAAACCGTAAAAACCTACTCTATCATCACCTGAACTAATTTTCTCATTATGCGCTTTTAGCCAATGTGTAAAATCTAAGACAGACTGATTTGCCCACATCCAAGTAGGAAAACGAGAAAAAGGTTGACTTTGAAGTAACGCATCTGGTTCCTTACCTTGAATGTAATTATTAATATGTGCCGCGTCTGGCCAATCCGCCTCAGCTGCTACAATAGTAAAACCTTTTTTTTCTATAAGTTCTTTTGTTATGCGTGCACGCATTTCATAAAATTCAGCACTACCATGTGATGCTTCCCCTAACAATACAACACGACTATCTCCTATGCGTTCCATTAAGTTATCCAAATTGACATCATCAATAATTGCAAAGTGTTCACTAGATTGATAAATTAATTCTGGTAGAGTTGGTTCAGTTCTAGCAATGGTGGCACTTTGTGCTTCCTCGTCCTCCCAACCTGCAGCACCAATTAATGGAACAAAACGAACACCACCTAAATTCTCTTCTTTATATACATCGTCACTTATACGCTCTATACGCATAAGCTTTTGTGTATCCAAAGATGCACCTACTGGTATAACCAACCGTCCACCAATAGCCAATTGTTGCTTAAGCGTTTCAGGAACTTCTGGACCACCTGCAGCAACTATAATAGCATCAAATGGAGCATGTTCAGACCACCCTAATGTGCCATCACCATGCAACACTTGAACATTTGTATACCCCAAATCTTTTAGTCGTTCCCTAGCGGTGTCTGCTAAAATTTTATGTCGCTCAACAGTATATACATCATTTGAAATTTCTGCAAGAACTGCAGCCGCATACCCAGAACCTGTACCAACCTCCAATACACGGTCATTTTTTTTCAACTTCAGTGCAGCTGTCATAAGAGCTACAATATAAGGTTGTGAAATAGTCTGACTAGCCTCAATAGGCAAAGGAGAATCACGATAAGCAAACTCAACAAGCTCTGTAGGTATAAACTTTTCGCGCGGAACTGCACTAAGAGCATTTAGTACTGTCTGATCATGTAGCCCACGAGCTACAAGCTGATAATCTATCATTTGTTGTCTTAATTGTTCAAAACTATGCATATCCAAATCCTTTAATTGAAGATACCTAAGTATACTCCAATTGAGGGCAAATAATCTACCTTTTTGGTAATATTTATAAAATATTCACGATAAAGTTAGGCTTTATAATTATACAATTTCACTTAAAATCAACACTATAAGTACTTTATGGTATAATAGAAACAATATAGAATAAGGTATAAAATGAAAAAAGTAGCCATTTTAGGGCGTCCAAATGTAGGTAAAAGTTCACTATTTAATCGTCTCGCTAGACAAAGAGATGCAATTACCTCTGATGTTTCAGGAACAACAAGAGATGTTAAAAAACGAATAGTAACAATTTCTGGGAATCGTGAATTTGAAGTAATTGACACAGGTGGTATTGATTACACTAGTGATCTTTTTAGTAAAGTAGCAGAGTTATCTCTAAAGGCAGCCGCAAGTGCTGATATGATAGTTTATATGGTTGATGGTAAAACTTTACCAGACGATGAAGATAAAAAACTGTTTTACTCTTTGCAAAAACAAGGTAAGCCAATAGCATTAGTCGTAAATAAAATAGACAATGACAAAGAGCGAGATGGAAAATTATGGGAGTTTTTGGATTTCGGTAGTGAAAACACTTTTGGAATTTCAGTTAGTCACAATAGAGAGATGAACCAGTTTTATGCATGGTTAGAAAGCTACATTCCAGCCAAAGAAGAAGAGCTTGAACTGCAAGAGGAGTTTGACCCCTTTGAAGACGAAGAGATAAAACAGATAGATCAAATAGATGATAAACATATCAAGGTAGCTATTATTGGCAGGGTAAATACAGGTAAAAGCTCGCTTCTTAATGCACTACTTGGTGAAGAGCGTTCGGTTGTAAGTGATGTTGCTGGGACTACAATTGACCCAATTGATGAAGAGATGGAGTATGGAGACTATAAGGTTACTTTTATAGATACTGCTGGTATTCGTCGTAGAAGCAAAATACTTGGTATAGAAAAGTTTGCATTAACTAGAACAGAAGAGATGTTAAAACAAGCGAATATAGTACTTCTTACAATAGACGCAGCTGCTGGTATAAGTGAGCTTGATGAGAGAGTTGCTGGAATGATTGAAAAGCATAAACTTGCTTGTTTAATTGTTATAAACAAATGGGACATTAAAGGTGAAAAAACATACGAAGAGATGGAAGAGCATATACGCCATAAGCTTAAATTTTTGCACTATGCACCATTCATCACCATATCTGCCAAAACTGGTCTAAGAGTTCATAAACTTATGGATGAGATAGTAAAAATTTACGATAGATACACTACTCGTATCCCAACTAGTGAGCTAAACGATATACTCCAAGAGGCTATTAGTAGACACCATGTCCCATCGCATAATGGTGCGGTTGTTAGAATAAAATTTGCCGTCCAGTACGAAACAAAGCCACCAAAGATTGCTATCATAGCCAACAGACCACACATGGTTCATTTTAGCTACATTAGATACCTTGCAAATTTCTTCAGAAGCAAGATAGACTTCACTGGTGTACCACTGGATATTGTTGCTAGAAAAAGAGGTGAGAGACTTGATGAGGACGATGAGTAGGATATGAGAATACTAACAGGAATACAAGCAAGTGGAAAGTTACACATAGGAAACTATTTTGGTGCAATGAAACCAATGATAGAGCTTCAAGAAAACAATGAACTTTTTACATTTATAGCAAACTACCATTCTCTCACAAGCTCTACAAGCAGTGAGCTATTGCGTCAATACACTCATGACGCTGCTATTGACTATCTAGCAATCGGTATTGACCCAAATAAAACAACATTTTGGGTGCAAAGTCATGTGCCTGAAGTGATGGAACTGTACTGGATACTATCCAAATTCACACCAATGGGACTACTAGAAAGGGCTCATAGCTACAAAGACAAAGTAGCTAAAGGCATACCAGCCAATCACGCCCTGTTTTCATATCCTGTGCTTATGGCTGCTGATATACTTATGCTTGATACTGATAAAGTTCCAGTAGGAAAAGACCAAATCCAACACATAGAGATGACTCGCGATATCGCTACAAAGTTTAATAATGAATATGGCGATATATTCACTATTCCAGAGTATATAGTATCTGATGAAGTTGCTACCATAGTAGGTATAGATGGTGATAAAATGAGCAAAAGCTATGGCAACACTATTGATATGTTCATGGAAGAAAAAGCACTGCAAAAGCAATGCAACAAGATAGTGACATCTTCTACTCCAATGGGAGAACCATTAGATTTTGAAGGTTGCAATCTATATAATTTATGTTCACTATTTTTAGATAATGATGGGCAAAAAGAGTTACAAGAGAGATATAAAAGTGGAACAGAGGGATATGGACATTTCAAAAAATATCTAAAAGAGCTTATTTGGGATGAATTTGTAGAGGCTAGAGAAAAAAGGGCTTATTACGAAGCAAATCCAAAAATAGTTGCTGAAATATTAGCCGACGGTGCTTCAAAAGCAAGAGCAATAGCCAAAGCAAAACTTGAAATAGTCAAAACGGCAGTTGGCCTAATTTAGCTTATGTCACTTGATATACTTCTTATAGCAGATATTGTAGGTACAATAGCATTTGCCCTAAGTGGTCTATTTATAGCTGCTCGTAATAATCTTGATATGCTAGGTCTATTTATTATATCATTTTTAACAGCTCTTGGTGGTGGTGTAATTAGAGATATTATAATCAATAAAGTTCCTTCCAGCTTCAGTAATAGCACACCAGCTTTAATAGTAATTGCCATTATTGCAGTTGGTCTGTTATTTAAACTTCATAAAAAAAGCGAACTAGAAAATCATTTTTTGTTTATACTATTTGATACACTCGGACTTGTCTCATTCGCTATCACAGGAGCGTTGCTTGCCATAAAAATAGATTTACAATTAATTGGTGTAGTATTTCTAGCTCTCATTACTGCAGTTGGTGGTGGTGTGCTTCGTGATATGCTACTTAACAAAGTACCTCTTTTGCTAAAAAGTGACTTCTATGGTAGCGTCGCTTTGCTTGTTGGAGCTATGATATATCTACTACACACGCTAGATATGACTACTAGCTTTAATATATTAATTGTGTTTGCTATTGGAGTCTCAATTAGATTTATAGCATATTATAGAAATTGGCATTTGCCAAAGCTATAAAACAATTTTTTCTATTGTTATTTTTTTGTCAAAAATCTTCTCTATCATGCTAGGTTCTATTTTTCCAGTAGTAAACAAGCTTAACCTGTTTTCACCACTTGAACTTATATTTTTTTCGCTCAAAAGTTGCATTAGCCTCTTTAATATTGGCTTTGAAGTTTCTACAAGCGAAATATTTTGACCCATAATTTTTTTGATGCTATCACTTATCAATGGATAATGAGTACAGCCAAGCACAATCGTATCCACACCAGCATCTCTCATTGGTTTGAGCCAAATTTCAAGCATATCCATAGTTTTATTAGATTCAAGTTCACCTAGTTCAATCTGTTGAACGAGTCCATGGCAAGCTTGTTCGTGAATATATGTATTAAATTCATTTGACAACTCATCTCTAAGAGTTATATATTTTTCGCCATTTAGAGTTGCTGGAGTGGCTAATACGCCAACTTCTTTTGTATGACTATGCGAAATTGCTGGTCTTAGCCCTGGTTCTGTACCTACGATTATAAGATTTGGATATTTTTCTCTAAGATCATTAATTGCTGCACTAGTAGCTGTATTACACGCTACGACAAGAGCATCTATATTGTGTTGTGAGATGAGATAATCTGTGATTTTTATAGAAAAGTCTAAAATCTGCTCTTTGGGCTTTTCTCCATATGGAGCATTTGCGGTATCAGCTACATAGTATATATTTGCACCACTTAAGTATTCAAGCATTGTTTTCACAACAGTTAGTCCACCTAGTCCAGAGTCAAATACGCCTATGTTCATTTATCACCTCATCTTGGATTCAAGGCAAAGCCTCTATCCAATTCATCAAACTCTTGCTTCGCTTTGTAGCTCAGAAAATCCAACATCTACTGATATTATATAATTTTTTGGTTTGCCTTACACACCTTCATTCATAGTTGCCAAAAACTCTTCGTTACTTTTTGTTTTTAACATTTTAGAGAATAAAAATTTAAGTCCCTCTACATCTTCCATATTTTGCATAGCATTTCTGATGGCCCATACTTTTTGGAGTCGTTCAGGAGTTGATAGTAGCTCTTCTTTTCTTGTTCCAGATTTGATTACATCTATTGCTGGATATATTCGTCTATCAGCAACATAACGATTTAGTATCACTTCAGAGTTACCAGTTCCTTTGAACTCTTCAAAAATAACCTCATCCATTCTACTACCAGTCTCAATCAAAGCAGTTGCGATGATTGTTAAACTCCCGCCCTCTTCTATATTTCTAGCAGCTCCAAAAAATCTCTTTGGCTTATGAAGTGCATTCGCATCCACACCACCACTCAGAACCTTGCCCGAACTAGGCGTTACAGTATTGTAAGCTCTTGCTAGACGAGTGATACTATCAAGCAAAATAATTACATCTTTGCCAAGCTCTACTCTTCTTTTTGCTTTTTCTATTACCATCTCTGCTGTTCGTACATGATTTTGTGCTGGCAGGTCAAAAGTAGAGCTATAAACTTCACCTTTTACAGAGCGTTGCATATCCGTAACTTCTTCAGGTCTCTCATCAACTAGCAACACCATTAGTGAAGCTTCAGGGTTATTATATGTTATTCCATGAGCTAGCTCTTTTAGGAGTTCAGTTTTACCAGTTCTAGGAGGTGCCACGATTAACGCTCTTTGACCTTTACCAATTGGAGTAAAGAGGTCAAGAACTCTACCTGTTAACTTCATTGGATTATACTCAAGCTTTAACTGCTCGCATGCATATAATGGCGTTAAGTTATCAAATAGTGGTCTTTGTTTTGATATTTCAGGAGATAGATAATTAATAGCTTCTATTTTCAAAAGTGCATAATATTTCTCTTGGTCTTTTGGTGAACGCACTTGACCAGTGACTATGTCACCACTTCTTAATGAAAAAAGCTTGATTTGAGTGATACTTACATATGTATCATTGCTTGAGTTTGCAAAGTTATTGTCAATAGAACGCAAAAAGCCATATCCATCATTCATCATTTCCAAAACACCAGTAAAGAGTATATATCCTCCTTGGCTAACTTGCGCTTTAAGTATCTCAAACATCAAATCACGACGAGGAAGCTCGTTTGGATTTTCTACTTTCATTTCATTAGCTATATCAAGAAGTTCATGAAGTGATTTTTGCTGTAAGTCTTCTATTTTATAGCCAGTTACTGGCACATGTGTTCTGCTATTTTTTTTATTAGCACTATTTGGATTTGGTTTTTTTTGTTCGCTCATTAGTCCTCTTATTTTGCTTGAAAATGCATTGTGGTGAAGTTAAACAGGTAGATAGTACCATGTAGTGTAGTAATTATACTACTTTGACTCTTAAAAAGTCAAACTCAAATAGAAATTTAGATAAAATTTGCAATAAATCTACATATAGGAATCTCATGGCAAATGTAAAATGTACACACTGTGGACTTATTTTTGATGAAAGTGCCATGATAATAGAAGAAGAAAATGGCAAGAAAATATATTTTTGCTGTCATGGCTGCGAGGGAGTCTATCATCTGTTAAATAGTGCAGGTCTTGATAGCTTTTATGCTAAATTAGGAAATACAACACTAACACCACCTACTAAAAATATCAGAGATGACCTTGAAAGATTCGATATGGAAGGTTTTGAGAAAAAATATATCAAAACAAAAGAAAATGGCACAAAAGAGATAAATTTAATAATTGATGGCATTCATTGTTCTGCATGTGTTTGGTTAAATGAAAAAGTACTTCACAAAACAGATGGAATTATAGAAGCTACTATAAACTACACAAATAATAAAGCAAAAATTATTTGGGATAGCGATACTATAAAACTTTCACAAATAATACAAATTATCAGGTCTATAGGCTATGACGCTTTTCCATATGACCCAGAAATTCAAGAAGAGCAAGCCACGAAACAAAGACGAGACTACTACTCTAGAATATTAGTTGCCGTCTTTGGAATGATGAATATAATGTGGATAGCAATAGCACAATACGCTGGATATTTTACAGGTATTGAGCAAAAATTCAAAGATATCCTAAATATAGCAGAACTTATATTGGCTACACCAGTTCTATTTTATAGTGGATGGGTCTTTTTCCGTGGTGCATATTATGGTTATCGTAATCGTGTAGTAAATATGGATACACTTGTTTCATTAGGTGCACTTAGTGCATATTTATACTCTATATATGTATTATTTTCTGGTCATGGAGAGGTCTATTTCGATTCAGTTGTAATGATTATTACCTTTGTATTAGTGGGTAAATATCTAGAAGTTCTTAGCAAAAAACAAGCTGTTGACACACTTGATTCCATGACTAGTAGTATTCCAACTGAAGTTTTAAAGGTTACAAATGACACAAAAGAGCTTATTGCAGTAGAAAATGTAAAGGTAGGTGATATATTAGAGCTTAAAGCTGGAGAGAAGATCGTATGTGATGGCTTACTTACTGTTGGTAATGGCATGTTTGATGAAAGCTCGTTGACTGGCGAAAGTACTCCTATATATAAAAAAATTGGTGATAATATTTTAAGTGGCTCTATATGTATAGATACAGTTGTGCGTTATCAAGTGACTAAAGAGGCAACGGATTCTATGTTGCATTCTATTGTTTCGCTCCTAGAAGAAGCTGTAACCAAAAAACCTCGTATTGAACAGCTAGCAAATAGCATATCTGGTTACTTCTCAACTATAATATTATTATTGGCAATTGCTACTTTTATAGGTTGGTATCTTTATGATGGTAATTTTGAGAAAGCTCTTATTATCTCTATTTCAGTAATTGTGATAGCCTGTCCATGTGCATTAGGATTAGCCACTCCTATGTCCACATTGGTTGGTATTAGTGTTGCTGCTAAAAGAGGCATTTTGTTTAAAGAGGCATCATTTTTGGAAACCATGGCAAAAGCCACTACACTTGCAATTGATAAAACAGGCACTCTCACGCATGGCACCCTTCGGGTTGTAAACGAGAAATATTATGATAATAGCACCATTAATATCTCTCTAATCTACTCATTAGTTTCAAGCTCAAATCATCCAATCAGTAAAGCAATAAAAGATTATATTATAGATAGTGGAAGCAAAGTAACGGATATAATTCTAACTGAACAAAAAACTATTCAAGGCAAGGGAATTGAGGGAATATATAAAGATAGTCTCATTTTTGGTGGAAATGAGACATTTATGAAAGAGCATGGTATAGATATAATTGATAGTACAACATATTCTATATTTTATGTAGCAATTGATGATAGATTAATAGCTAGATTTGATTTAAAAGATAAAATAAAGTCAGAATCAAAAAAAACGATACAATTAATGACGGATCAAAATATAAACTGTATCATGCTAACAGGTGACAATGAAATCAGTGCTTCAAATGTAGCTAAAGAGGCAGGAATAAAAGAGATAAGATACAATCTCCTTCCACAAGATAAAGCTCAAGCAATAGACAATCTACATAAAAATAAAGAGATAGTCATAATGGCAGGAGATGGCATAAATGACTCAGTAGCTTTAGCTAAAGCTGATATAGCAATATCCATGGGAAGTGGTGCTGATGTTGCCATTAGCGTTAGTGATGTGGTTATTTTGGATGACGATATCTCAAAAGTAGAAGAAGCATATCGTATCTCCAAACGAACATATAGAGCGATAAGAGAAAATCTTGGCTTTTCTATTGCTTACAATATTGTAGCAGTTCCAATAGCCATGATGGGTTTTGTATATCCACTTGTCTCGGCACTCTCAATGAGTCTAAGCTCTCTTATTGTAGTAGGAAATGCAATGAGAATAAATGGAATGAAATTTGATAAGGATAAAAAATGAGTAGCAATATAATGATTTTAATGCTTAGCGTATCTACTTTTTTGGGTGCATTAGGACTTATGGGTCTTCTTTGGGGACTACGAAGTGGGCAATTTGATGATCAATCCAAATTCATAGATGGTGCAAGATATGACAATGATGAGGACTTTAAAGATGCCGTAGCGATGGATGAAAAACAAAAGAAACACAAAGAAAAAAAGGAAAATTATAGACCAGCAGATTAAAATCGTAATATTGATTGCTTGTTATAATACAAACAGTGTTACAAATATATAAAATAATAAAATATTATGCTAATTAAAGAAAAAATTTAAAAAACTTTTGCTATATTATGTTTTAATTAAAAATAAAAGGAGACGAAATGTCTGTAATAATTACTGATACATGTATTAACTGTGCCGCTTGTATTGATGAGTGTCCAGTACAAGCAATTGTAGATGAGGATGATAACCCAACTGGTGAAGAAATTTACTATGTATATGCTGACAAATGTGTTGAGTGTGTAACTTACCATGATGTTCCAGCGTGTGCTGAAGCTTGCCCAACTGAAGGCTGTATTGTGTGGGGTGAACCGACTGAAGGTATGCCACATAGCGAAACAAGACAATCAAGTGGTACACCAGTTATTGACTAACTTCCATATTGCCTAGAGTAACATCTTGGCAATATTCTTTCATCTTAATCATCATTTTATTATCATTTAGATACAATTGCAACGAAAACTTCTATTGCATATCTACACTATGCCGATTTGCCAATAAAAGTCAAAATACCCAAGGAAATAATATGGAACAAACATTATCAATAATCAAACCTGATGCTGTAGCAAAAAATGTAGTAGGTAAAATCCTATCTCGTTTTGAAGATGCAGGGCTAAGAATAGCAGCAACAAAAAAAATGCAACTTAGCGTAGCAGATGCTGAAGCATTTTACGCAGTTCACTCTGCAAGACCTTTCTTTAGAGATTTAGTAGACTTTATGATTTCAGGTCCGGTTGTAGTAACTGTTCTTGAGGGTGAAAATGCAATGGCAATCAATAGAGACCTGATGGGCGCAACAAACCCAAAAGAAGCAGCAGCAGGAACAATCAGAGCTGACTTTGCAGAAAGTATAGATGCTAATGCTGTTCATGGTAGTGATAGTGTTGAAAATGCACAAATAGAAATTGATTTCTTCTTTGCTAGAAAAGATATTTGCTAAGCTAGATTCGTGCAAATACATTTTGACAAAGTAGGTCACACGCCGAAATCTCTTGAGATAAAAAGTGGTGATATTACAATGAACTTTATGCTTAAAAAACTAAATCATCATAGAGTTGGTTTAGATGGTGAGCTAAATGGAACTATTGATTTAGTTTGCGATAGATGTGGAAAAAGTATCACAGAAACAATTTCACAACCCATTGAGTTGATTTTAAGTCAAAAAGTGATAGAAGAAAAAGAAAATTTAGATATAATAGAGTTTTTAGATGGTAATATAGATTTAGACTATATTCTATCTAGTGAAATTGAAGCTATTACCTGTTCGTATAATTATTGCGACGAATGTGATGGCTCTGAAGATTTCGAAATAGAATTTTAACAAACAAAAGGATAAAAAATGGCAGTACCAAAGAGACGAACGAGTAAAACAAGAGCAGCAAAAAGAAGAACACACTACACAGTAACTCTTCCAGTACCCGTAAAAGATAGTGATGGAACATGGAGAATGCCACATCATATGAATATGACAACTGGCGAATACAAAACTAAAGCTTAATTCTAATGATAACAATAGCTATTGACGCTATGGGCGGGGATCATGGTTCTGAGCCTATTATTGATGGTGTTGTTGAAGCACTAGAAATTAGTAAATTTACACCTATATTAGTAGGTGCTAAAGCTGAAATATTATTACACCTCCCATTATATTATCACGACAAAATACAAATTATAGAAGCTAATGATGTGATTACTATGAGTGATTCATCCACTGACGCTTTAAAACGTAAAGACTCTTCTATCTACAAAGCAGTTGAACTTGTACGAGATAAAATTGCTGATGCTGTTGTTTCAGCTGGTCATAGTGGTGCCACTATGACACTAGCAACACTTCGCATAGGTAGATTACCTCATATATCAAAACCTGCACTTGCTACTTTAATGCCAAGCACTGCAAAGACTAAGACACTTGTTCTTGATGTGGGTGCGGTTGTTGAATGTAAAGCTCAAAACCTATATGAATTTGCGATTATGGGTGAAATGTACGCCAAAAATGTCATGGGAATAGACAAGCCACGAGTTGGACTATTAGCTAATGGCGAAGAGGATAGCAAAGGCAATGACCTAACAAAAGAGACATTTGGAATGCTCAAAAAATTTGACTGGTTTATTGGAAATGTAGAGGGCAGAGATATATTTAATGGTCATGTTGATGTAGTGGTATGTGATGGTTTTACTGGTAATATACTATTAAAGACGAGCGAAGGTGTTGCAGAAGCAATATTTACTCTGATGAAGCAATATATGAGAAAATCACTTCCAGCTCAGCTTGGGGCTATGCTTATGAAAAAAAGGGTGTTCGCGAATCTAAAAAAACAAATTGACCCACATGAGTATGGTGGTGCTCCACTGCTTGGCATAAATGGATGTGCTATAATTGGTCACGGAAATTCTAATGCAAAAGCAATCAAAAATGCTATTTTGCAAGCAATAGCATATAGTAATTCAAATATAAATAGTTCCATTGAGGCACTTTTAACAGAAACAAAATAAGGAAAATGATGGCATCAGTATATGCATCAATGAGATCAATAGGTGCATATGCACCAAGTCGTATTCTGAGTAATAGTGACTTAGAAAAAATGGTTGACACAACTGACGAATGGATAGTGAAACGAACTGGTATCAAAGAGCGAAGAATAGCAGCCAATGATGAGTATACTAGCGATATGGGTGTAAAAGCTGCACTTCAAGCCATAGAACGCTCTGGATTAAGTGCAAATGATATTGACTTAGTAATTTGTGCAACTGTCACACCTGATTATTTTAATATGCCTTCAACTGCATGTATAATATCTGATAAGATTGGTATAAATGATGTGCAGGCATTTGATATAAGTGCCGCATGTAGTGGTTTTGTATATCTATTAACAATTGCGAAAGCATTTATTGAGTCTGGTATGAAAAAAAATGTCCTTATTATAGGGGCTGAAAAATTTAGCTCAATTGTGGACTATACAGATAGAGGCACTTGTATACTATTTGGCGATGGTGCAGGTGCTGCTGTAATAAGTGCCACAAGCGACAAAAATGAAGCCATTATTGATATTCATGCTAGTGCCGATGGTGCTTACGCTGACTTTTTGGTCACACCAGCTCCAGGATCTGTTAATCCTGCTTCACAAGAGATGCTAGACAATAAACTTAACTTTGTGCAAATGAAGGGTAATGAAACATTCAAACTTGCTGTAAAAACTCTAACAAAAGATGTAATCGAAATACTAAAGCATAATAATTTACAAGCTAGTGAAATTCCTCATTTTATTCCACACCAAGCAAACTACAGAATTATTAAAGCTGTTGGTGATGCTCTTAATATGAAGGAAGAGCAAGTTGTTCTAACTGTTCATAAATATGGAAATACATCAGCAGCTTCTATTCCTATGGCGATTAATGATATATATGAATCTGGTAGATTAAAAACTGGTGAGCTAATGCTTTTAGATACATTTGGTGGTGGACTTACTTGGGCTTCTGCTCTCTTGCCATTTGCCGGTAAAGTAAAATAATACAAAGGTCTACGCTATATGACTATTGGATTTATAGGTGATATAGTAGGTAAACCCGGTAGAGAAATTATAGCTAGACGACTCACGGAATTAAGAGAAAAATTCAATATAGATTTTGTAATAGGAAACTATGAAAATGCTAGTCATGGTTTTGGGCTAAGTGAAAAAAATGCTATAGAGCTTTTTGGCACTGGTATTGATATGATGAGTGGTGGAAATCATAGTTTTGATAAAAAAGAAATCATAGGCTTGTTTGATAAATATCCACTAATCAGACCACTTAACTATCCAAAAGCCATGCCGGGTAATGGAATATTTCGCACCACCATACTTGGTCAAAATCTAGCAATTATAAACATTATGGGTCATTATACTATGCCAATGGTTGACAATCCATTTGTGGTTGCCCTTGAGGCTGTTGATAAATTAATTAGTGATGGCACTAGGTACATAATTATAGATATTCACGCCGAAGCAAGTAGCGAAAAGCAGGCTCTATTGCATATTCTAAAAGATAAAGTTAGTGCAATTTTAGGCACTCACACTCATGTTGGAAGTGATGATTTACAAATCTTTGATGGCTGTTGTTTCGTTACTGATGTTGGGCTAACTGGTTGTCGTAATGGCGTCATTGGTATGGACAAAAAGGCTCCAATTAAGAGATTCTTAACAGGAGTTGGGGAGTATTTTGATATTCCAAATGATTGCAAAGCGATACTACAAATGATAGTATTTACACTTGATAGTAATGGTAGATGTGTAGAAGCAAAGAAAATAAAATGCTATGATGATGAAGATTTTACAATAACTGGTTCAAGATTTGAAATTAGTTAAACTTTTTGTATAATCCTGACTTTTGTAGGTTCAAACAATTCAATGGTTTTTTCAACCATTGGCTCTTTCAATAGTGTAGCTGGGTCTTTATCTTTGCTAGCTTCATTATTCTCATCAGGTTCTGGCATCATACATGAATTTGTCATTTCACTTTTCTGTTGCACTAATTGTTCCTCTTCTATCTCTTCTTTTACTGACTCTACTGGCATATAAGACGATATAACAACTTTAATTTCTGTTCCGAAAATAGTTTTTATAAATGGTAGTATAATGCCTTTATAATGCTCTCTAAGCAAGGACAAATCATCTTTAGTATCGTTTGTTTCACTTGGGAAAGCCAAAGTTATCACACTTTCATCACAATCAACAAGCCGTACTATTCTCTCAAAGCAACTACCAAGTACATAATCTCTATCCAAGAGCTTTGTAAGCAGTGCATTAAATGGTTTATTGTTGTCTTTTAGCCCTACTATTGGCTCTATTGTTATTTGCTTCTGAACAATATCTTGTGGCTTCTCGCTTGCAATACTTGTCTCTTGCGAAGTAATATTTACAATATTTGTTTGTAGTAAAAGGTTTGTATCACCAAGCTCTTTTTCCAATTTTTTAATTATATTATCAATCTCTTGGATTTCAAGTGATTCCATCATTTTAAAAAGCGTTAATGAAAGTACAAAATCTCCGTCACTTCCGAGCTTAAGAAGCTCTTTTGATTCACCAAGAACTCTAAAAAATCTCTCTATAGTAGTACTAGTAATCAGTGAACTTCTACTAAACAAAAGCTCTTTTATGTACAAAGTCAGCTCGTCTAGTATCATCTCTGCTTCATATTCACTAGCCAAAGCTAGAAAATCAAATATTCCATTTTCATTCCTATCTGCAATGTCGCTTATCAATTTTGACAAATGTGCCGTATCTATAATACCAAGCATATCCGTCACGGTTGCTAAATTAACAAAGTTTTTAGAGTAAACAATTGCTTGATCTAAAAGAGTCAATGAGTCACGAAGACTACCAGCTCCAGATCTTGCAAGAATGTTTATTGCATCTTCTTCATAGCCAATTCTCTCTAGATTTAAAATATGTTCCAAATGAGCCATTGTAAGCTTATGTGGTATTTTTTTAAATCTAAAATGTTGCGTTCTTGATAAAATAGTTACAGGTAACTTTAGCGGGTCAGTAGTTGCAAGTATAAATTTCACAAATGGTGGTGGCTCTTCTAGTGTTTTCAATAATGCATTAAAAGCCTGTGTTGTAAGCATATGCACTTCATCAATAATAAATAATTTATACCTAGCACTACTTGGCTGATATCTTGTGTGTTCAATAAGCTCTTTTATATCATCAATACCACGACTACTAGCAGCATCCATCTCTATGATATCCATATGACGATTCTCATTTGCCATGACACAGTTTGGACATATGTCACATGGATGCGAAGTTTCACCTTTTTCACACAGCAATGCTTTTGCGAAAATCCTAGCAGTTGATGTCTTCCCACTCCCTCTAAGTCCTGAAAACAGGTATGCATGAACTAATCTCTTGCTATCAAGTGCTTGTGAAAGAGTTCTGGAGACACTCTCTTGACCGATAAGATCATCAAATGTAGATGGACGGTATTTTCTCGCTAATGCTAGTGACAAATCACTTCCTTTTTATTTAGTATATCATTATAGTCAATTTTTACTTTTAAAAAGCATTTTAAGGTCTGAATATTTGCCTTATAGCACTACTGCTACTAGCAAATAACCAACAAGTAGTGCCACGATAGTTATGGCATTAAATATAGCAAAATATTTAAAATTTTCTATACTTCCTATAAAAAAACTATAAACTAATTTTGATATTTGATTGGATAAGCTAGCTATAATTATAGATATACCGGCCATTGGGGCAGTTATATTTTTCATTTCACTTATTGCGATAGTAATAGCATCAACATCACTAATGCCAGCTAAAAGTGAAACAATATAAAGCCCCTCTTTCCCGAAATACTCATATCCTAATTCAATGGTTATAAAAATAATCCCAAAAATAAGACCAAATTTCATAGATTCAAATACATCAAATGGATTTGTAAATTCTATTTTTTGTTTTACTCCACTTGCTCCATTTGAAAGTATATATAAATATATAAATCCACTAATTGACGCCAATACAAATGGAGCTACTATAAATTTAGTTAGATCTGGATTAAAAATAAGAACCAATATAAATACCCTAAAAAACATCATAGAACTAGCAAGCCCAATTCCAATAGCTGTCTCTTTGGATAATCTTTCATTATCTTTACTTCTTTTGGATAATATCATAGTTGTAGCAGTTGAAGAAGCAAGTCCGCCCAAAAATCCTGTAATATATATGCCTTTGTCACTATATATTTTACTAAGTATATATCCAACAAAAGATATAGAAGATACCAAGACCACAAAGAGCCATATTTTATATGGATTAATTAGATTCCATTTATCAATCGTTTCATTAGGCAAAACAGGTAAAATGGTCAGAGTAATTAAGAGAAAAATAACAGTGGCATTAACTTCTTCTTTGTCTATTTTTTCTTCTATTTGAATTAATTTATCTTTTATGTTTAACATAAATACGATTAATATCGCAATAAATATTGCAAGGACTTCATCTTTGGCTATTACCACTCCAAGCAGGTATGTTAATATAAGTGAAACTTCTGTTGTTATCCCCTTATGATCATCTTTTTGAGCATTGATGTAATAGCCTAAGCCTACTAATACAATAAGCCCTATAAAAATATCAATATTTAAAAATACACTCAAATATCCCATAAGTGCAACTAGGGCAAATGTTCTAGCGCCTGCTAAATCTTTTTTATTTCTATAAATATTATTTAGTTCTCTCTGTAACCCTATAATAAAACCAATAACTAAAGAAAGAATTATGTGAGTTACTAAGTTATATTCTATCATTTCAGTAAATCCTTTAAGTATGTGCTAATCTAGTTGGCATACCATTTTTTATTTCAAATTCAGAGATTATCTCTCTAACTTTAGCACCTTCAATGACTTCTGTTTCCAATAGTACTCTTGTCATCTCTTCAATGGCATCTTTATATGTATTTAGTGTCTCTTTTACGCTAGCGTAGTGTGAATCTAACATCATTTTTACCGTATCATCTATCTTCTCAGCCATCTTATCACTATAATCTTTTGTGGTTTGACCACCACCTAGGAATGAATTGCCAGTTGATTTCTCTAGCACCATTAATCCAGCCACATCACTCATTCCATATACAGAAATCATAGCTTTGATTATATCTGTTGCTCTTTGAAGGTCATTTGATGCTCCTGTACTTATCTCTCCTAGGAACACATCCTCTGCACCTCTACCTGCTAAAAGTACATCAAGCTCTGCAAGTAGCTCATGTTTTTGTTTCAAAAATCTATTCTCTTCTTCTGGCAAATGCAGTGTATAACCAAGCGCTCCAAGCCCCCTAGGAATTATAGATACTTTAGTTACTCTACTAGCACCTTTTGTAAGCTCGGCTAGCAATGCATGTCCGCTCTCATGATACGAAACTATCTTTTTCTCAATATCATTTATCTTTCTGTTTTTCTTTTCAAGTCCCACAAATGCTCTCTCGATAGCCTCCATAAGGTCACTTTGATCAATTTGTTTTTTGTTATTTCTACCTGCAAGTAATGCACCTTCATTGATGATATTTGCCAAATCAGCTCCAGCTAATCCTGCTGTTGCCTTTGCGATTACGGTCATATCTACATTGTTGCTCATTTTTACATCTTTACTGTGCACTTTTAGTATCGCCAACCTACCCTCGTAATCAGGTTTATCCACAAGCACTTGTCTGTCAAATCTACCAGCACGAAGTAACGCCGCATCGAGAATCTCTGGTCTATTAGTGGCTGCTAGAACAATAACTGGCGTGTTGCTACCAAATCCGTCCATCTCTGCTAGTAGCTGATTTAGAGTTTGTTCCCTCTCATCATTTCCACCAAATTGAGCACCACTTGCACGACTTTTTCCTATTGCATCTATCTCATCAATAAATATAATAGATGGTGCATCTTTTTTCGCCTGCTCGAACAAATCTCTAACCCTACTAGCCCCAACTCCCACAAACATCTCTATAAAGCTAGATCCGCTTACTGAAAAGAATGGTACACTAGCCTCACCTGCAACTGCTTTTGCAAGTAGTGTTTTACCAGTACCAGGAGGTCCTACTAGCAATAATCCTTTTGGTATTTTAGCTCCTAGCTCTATATATCTCTCTGGAAATTTAAGGAAATCAACTATCTCTTTAACCTCATCTTTTGCCTCTTCCACACCGGCTACATCACTAAATTTTGTATCTGGTTTTTCTGCATTAATCAGCTTATCAGCTTTACCAACGCCAAGTATTCCACCACCCATACCTTTTGTCATTTTCTTTGCTAAAAACATCCAAATAGCAAAAAATATTAATATTGGAAGTAACATTCCAATTAAATCAGATATTATTCCACCACCCATAACACCTTCATATACTACATTTTTCTCTTCTAACAGTGGCACTAACTCTTTATCACCTGTTGGAACTAGTTGTGCTATTAGTTTTGTTTTTTGGTTGCCCTCCACGCTTGTTGCTTCTATGGTTGATGGAGTGATTTTCACACTTTGTACTTTACCACTTTTTATTGCACTTTTAACATCAGAATATTTAACGCTTTTTGTCTGTGTAGTCCCTCCAAATGCACCAGCAACATCTCCTGTGCTTCCGCTATCTCCTATGAATGTCTTAAATAGAAGTATTGCTATTATTGCAAAGATTGCGAATGACAAAAGTGGATTATCATTAAAAAAGTTTTTATTGTTATTATCATTTTGATTATTGTTTGACATATTATTTTGCATTAGTTTCCTTAGTATAGACTAGCGTAACCCACTCGTCTTTTAATATTCTATCTTTTAGGGTTAAATCTTTATACGATTCAAGCACTAAAGACTCTTTTTTATCCAAAATTCCTGAAAGAACTAATAAACCATTTGGATTAGTTATTTTCTTTAAATCTTTTGCAATCCAAACAAGTACATCCGCTATGATATTAGCAATTACCAAATCGTATGACCCCTGGGCTTTATCACTTGAGCCTTCCCATAGCTTATCAAATTTCTCACCGTTTCTCTCAAAATTCTCTTTTGCACTCTCCACTGCCAAAGGATCAGTATCGCAAAGCTCCACAGAGCTAACACCTAATTTTTTACATGCAAGTCCTAATATACCACTGCCACAACCAATATCCGCCACCCTGTCGCTACTTTTTGCATATCTACTAATCATTTCAAGGCAACTAGCCGTTGTAGCATGATGACCAGAGCCAAATGCAAGTGCTGGGTCTATCATAATATTTAGTTTATTCTCTTTAGGCTCATACCAGCTAGGATGGATATAAAAAGCTCCAGCTTCGATTGGTTCAATAGAATTTTTATATGCAGATATCCAGTCGCTATTCTCTTTTTGCTCAAGTCCAAACTTTATATCTAGTTTTTCAATATATTCACTCATAAGCTCTTCAAGCTCAACCTTTAGCTCACTTAGTTCATTTTCACTTCGTACAATAACAGCATTATCAGTAATCTCTATTCCATCATCTGTAATACCTGATACCACATCAGCTATTGTCTCTACAAAATTTGGATTTAGTGTAATTGTTAATTCATAATATTTGTCGTTCATATTAATTCTCTCCTTTGCAATGGACAAAGCCCATCGTAAATTCCCCTCACTAAAGCTTTGCCCTTGGCAAGATAATTCATCATTGTTTAACCTTTCTAAATGCTTCATTTAAATCTAAAGTTCCCTCATAAAAAGCTTTGCCAACTATCGTACCATCAATACCAGCTTCTATTAACGCCTTTATATCTTCCATATCTCTAAGCCCACCACTTGCGATGGTCTCTAGTCCACTAGCTTCTTGTATAGATTTTGTGAACTCAATATTCACGCCTGTCATCATGCCATCCCTTCCTACATCAGTACAGATAATAGCCTCTACTCCTGCGTTAGCGAATTCACGAGCCAAATCTGTAGCTTTCATATCACTCACTTCAGCCCAGCCCTCCACTGCTACCATTCCATCAATAGCATCAATGCCCACAACAACTCTATATTTACTTGCCATGTCTTTTACAAATTGTGGATTTTTAACAGCGATTGAGCCTAAAATTACCCTATCTACACCCAAATCCATATACATTTTGATAGTCTCTTCATCACGAATTCCACCACCTATTTCAAGCTTAAGATTACAATTTTCTCTGATTTTCTTTATCTGCTCAAGATTTTGTGGAGTTCCAGCGAATGCACCATTGAGATCAACCAAATGCACCCACTGGCTTCCTAACTCTTCAAACCGCTTAGCTACTTGCCACGGCTCATCACTGTATATTTTAGCTGTATCCATTAGCCCTTTTGTTAGCCTTACTGCTTTGCCATCTTTGAGGTCAATTGCTGGTAATATTGTCATTTGTTTCCTTATTTTAACTTTCCAAAATTTGTCAGAATTTTAAGTCCATTATCATGGCTCTTTTCTGGGTGTGGTTGCACACCAAATATATTATCCTTTTGCACGCTACTTACAAACTCATATCCATAATTTGTCTTTCCAATAGCAAATTTATCATCACATACGGCGTGATAAGAGTGAACGAAATAGAGATAAAAATCATCACTCATACCTTCAAAAATAGGCGAAGAACGCTTTATAAACATCTCATTCCAGCCCATATGTGGTACTTTTAGAGGTGTTTGAAATTTGCTTTTATCAAACTCTACTACCTTGCCCTCAATCAATCCAAGACCTTTATGCTCTCCAAACTCCTCACTGCTATCAAATAGTAGTTGCATACCTAGACATATTCCGAGCATAGGTTTTCCAGTGGCGGCAAATTCTCGTATCGCATTATCGGCTCCATTTTCTCTGAGGTGACTCATAGCATCACCAAATGCACCCACTCCAGGTAAAAATAGTTTATCATAACTAGCAAACTTTTCAGGGTCACTTTGCACCTCTGCTTTTATCCCAAGTTCTGTAAATGCATTCATTACAGAGGCAAGATTACCCATATTGTAATTAACTATACCTATCATCTCTGCCTCCTTTTTATGATAATTATAGCGTATTAATCTTTATAGGTGTAGATTTGGCTATAATTATAGCAGTCAAAGAGCTGGGAATATGATGATAGAGAAAATAGAATACTATGCTGTAAAGATACTACTTTGGTTTGCTAGTTGGCTACCAAAATTTGCTATTTATGGAATTATTAAAGCATTAACTATACTATTTTATCATGTCTTGCCAAGCCGAAGAACACTAGTAGCTACAAATCTAAAAAAAGCATTTCCAACTCTAGGCTCAAGATACGATATCAAAGAAGTTTACACAAATTTATCTCAAAGTGTGGCTGAGATTTTGCTTATGTTTGTGGATAGATTTGATATAGACAAAGCTATTGTGAATTATGAGGAGTCTGTCTCTAAACTCAAAGAGTTAGCAAGTGTAAAACAAGGGGTGCTTGTAGTAACGGCACACTTTTCAAACTGGGAACTCGCAGCCCAGTTTCTAGCCAAAAATGGCTTACCAATGCTAGCTGTTGGTAGAGAGGGTGAAAACAAACTAATTGATACCAAAATCACTATTCCATTTAGAGAAAAATATGGCAACAAAGCTGTCTATAAAGATAAAGCTATGATAAGCATGGCAAAGAAACTTAAAAGTGGTGGCAATGTAGGTATGCTAATAGACCAAGCAATAGGTGGTACGCATAGTGCCAAAGTTGAATTCTTTGGACGAAAAACAAACACCACGCTTTCAGTAGCATCTCTAAAACTAAAATTTGACCCACTAATAGTACCAATAAGTGTAACTAGAGTTAGCAAAGGCAAATACAAACTCCATATTGATAAGCCTATCGAATATATAGCCGAGGATATAAGCGATGAGCGTGAAAAATTAGAAGCTATGACACTTCATTACAATCAAGCCATAGAAAATATGATACAAAGATCGCCACTAGAGTGGTTTTGGGTTCATAACAGATGGAAACACTAATGCAAAAAACTATTTTGATACTAAGCGACGGACGCAAAGGTCATATCAATCAATCTATTGCACTTGCTAAATATCTAGGCTATGATTATGAAATTGTCAACATTAGATTTAAAAACAAATTTTTAAAATTATTGTCATATCTGTTTGATAGAGCTGGTTTATATACTATGTCTATTTTTGATATAGACGACATTCCAAAAGAAAATTATACAATGGTCGTCTCAACTGGTTCGGCTACATACTACGCCACAAAACTAATAGCAAAAAAGCTAAATGCTAAAAGTGTAGCTATGATGCTACCAAGTGGATATAAATATGACTTTGATACCATATTTGCTCAATCTCACGACAATCCACCAAGTCTAGCAAACATTATAGAAATTCCAGCCAATTTCTCATACATAGAGCCTCGAAATCTATACAAAGCTACAAAAAAATCAATAGGTATAGTGATAGGTGGAAGCAATAAAATACTCACCATGAAGCCTGAATTGCTTAGAAATCAACTTGATTTTATAGTAGCACATTTCAAAGATTACGAGATAGCTATCACTACATCGCCAAGAACATCGTCAGATATAGAAGAGCTTGTACGGAGCTATCATTTTGACTATGAGGTTATATATTCGCATAATCCTATCAATCCAATACCTGATTTTCTGACACAATGCGAAACTATATTTATAACAGCAGATAGCACAAGTATGATAAGCGAAGCTATATCCTATGGGGATTCAAATGTGGTCATCTTGCCACTGCTATCAAATAAAGAGAATAAATTCACAAACTTCATATCAAAGCTACAAGATGACGGATACTTGCATATTTTTAATGGTATAATCATAAATAAAAATCGCAAGATAGATTTTTCTTATTTTGTTAAAAAGGTTGGCTTATGATAAATTATGAGAGAATTATAAAAGATTGTTTTTGGGATTTGAATATTAGTGCGAAAGATATCGAGGATATTTTATATAGTGATGACAAAAGACAAAAAGCATTTCTATTCAATAAAATACTACTAAACAGCACACAAATGTTAATTGATTTACAGATATTTAGTATTGATGAAATTAGAACTTTTTTAGATGAGTACAAAGTTCCAAGATTTAATCATAACTATATTTTTAGAAGAAAAAATATTGCTGAAGTATATTTTTTGGACAAATTACTTGAGATAGATGAGCTAAAATGGATAGCATAGATTACGCCAAGCTTTACAATTTACAAGATGAAGTTTTGGAATTAATATTTGCAACAGAGCGAGAGTTTTACCTCACGGGCGGTACTTGTTTGAGTAGATTTTATAACGAAAAAAGATACTCAGATGATTTGGATTTTTTTACTAATAACTCTTCAAGATACTCATTTGCTATCAAAAATATCAAAATAGCTCTGCAAAAAGAATTTACAGTAGAAGTCGAGGTAGAGTCAAAAGACTTTACAAGATTTAATATAAATGGTTTATTGCAATTAGATTTTGTAAATGATATAGCATCTAGATACAAAGATGTTGTACTTTTGGACAATGGATATATTATTGACAATATAGAAAATATTCTGAGCAATAAACTAACTGCCATCATAGGACGAGATAATCCAAAAGATATTTTCGACATATATTTAATTTGTAAAAAATATTCATTTGATTGGAACGATATACTAAAGTCTGCACATGATAAGTCCCAATTTGAACATAGTGACTTAATCGTAAGGTTGAAAACATTTCCGTCAATTTTATTAAAAGAAATAAATATTATAGACAAAGAGTTTTTAAATGATTTTGAAATATATTTCAAGACTATTGTAGAAGAGATAAATCATCATACCAACCACAAAGTAGATAAATGAAAATAGTCCAACTATTGCCAGAACTAAATGAAGGTGGTGTAGAGCGTGGGACAATGGAGCTTAGTCGTGAGTTTGTAAAGCTGGGTCATGAAAGCATAGTTATCAGCAATGGTGGCAAATTGGTTTCAACCATAGAAAAAGATGGTGGTAAACATATCAAATTTGATGTTGCGTCCAAAAACCTTTTGACTTCTATAAGTAGAGTTTATGGATTAAGAAAACTCTTAAAAGAATTAAATCCAGATGTTATTCATGCTAGAAGTCGTGTTCCTGCATGGCTTAGCTTTTTGGCGAACAAAACTCTTCATATACCTTTTGTTACCACCGTTCACGGGCTAAATAGCGTAAATGCTTATAGCAAAGTTATGACATATGGAGATAGAGTGATATGCGTTGGCGAAGCGGTAAAAGAGCATATCATGAATGGGTATAATCTAGATAACTCAGACAATCGCATAACCGTTATCCAAAGAGGTGTAGATTTAGAAAGATTTAACAAAAACTGTATAAACCAAAATTTCATAAATAAATTTATTAAAGAATATAACCTAAATGATAAATTTATTGTCTCAACTGTTGGTAGGATAACTTGGTTGAAAGATTATGAAACATTTATTGAGTCAATTGCGATAGCAAAAAAAGATATACCAAATATTACAGGAATAATAGTGGGTGGTGCCAGAGAAGATAAATTAGACTACTTGGAGTCACTAAAAAATTTGGCTATAAAATTTGATGTGCTAGATAATATTAAATTTGTCGGTAGTCAAAGCAATATGGCAGAAATTTATTATTTGAGTGATATTTTGATAAATGCTTCTCTAAAAATGGGAAACGTGGCAAGAACCGTTATAGAAGCATTAGCGATGGATACACCTGTGATTGCTACAACCTATGAAGGACTTAAAGATATAGTAATAGATGGCAAGAATGGAGCTATTATAGAGACAAAAAATGCTCTTCAATTAGCTAAAAAAATAGTTGAGGTCAAACAATACGACTATCAAAATGTGTCACATACGATTCCGAAAGAATATACACTAGATGTGATGACAAAAAGCACATTGAGAGTTTACAAAGAAGCGTTAGAATGATTTATGGACTAATTATTGTAACTTTAGTCTTTATATCCATTTCGCTACGCTACAATTGGTGGAGAATGCCAATAGGATATGATAAAGCTAGAGTTTTGATGTATCATAGCATAGGTGAGCACACAGGCAACAAAAAACAAGACAAATGGATAGTTACGCCAAAAGATTTCGAAAAGCAAATGAGTTGGTTTGCGAAAAATGGATGGCAATCTTTTACTATGTCAGAGCTAATATCTTTGGAAAAGATTCCCTGTAAATCATTAGCCATTACATTTGATGATGGTTTTGAGGATAATTACACAAATGCCTTTAGAGTACTCCAAAAATATAACTTCAGAGCCACAATATATCTAGTGCCAAACATGGAGAGAAATAACTGGGAAGGCAACAAGCCACTTTTGAAAAATAAGCAGATACTAGAGATGCAAGAAAGTGGATTAATTGAGTTTGGTTCACACACACTAAGTCATGCAAATTTATTAACCATTGATAATAGTTTATTGGCAAATGAGCTAAAAAAATCAAAAGATGAAATAGAGCAAATCACACTAAAAAAGTGTGAAGCATTTGCATATCCATATGGTAAATTTGATGATAATACGATTGATGAAGTCAAAAATGCTGGATACACAACTGCTGTCACCGTCAAACGAGGCTTTTACGAAATAGCTGATGATAAATTTACTATTAAGAGAATTGGAATATTAGGCAACGAGAGCTTTTTTGATTTCTATCTAAGAATTACACGAATAAGGAACAAGCTATGATAAAAGCATCAGTATATATAATATGCCAAAACGAAGAGAAGCATATAGCTAGGGTCTTAGAAAGTGTCAAAGATTTTGATGAGATTATTATAGTCGATAGTGGAAGCAGTGACAAAACATTAGAAATTGCCAAAGAGTACACAAACAAAATATATCATCAGGAATGGCTAGGATTTGCAGGACAAAAAGAGTACGCCAAAAATCTATGCACAAATGAATGGGTGCTAAATCTAGACTCTGATGAAGAGCTTAGCAGTGAACTAAAAGATGAGATAGAAAAAGTCATCAAAGATGACAAAATAGATGGACTAGACATAAGAATAAATGGAAAATACTTAGGTGATTTTAATCATCCACTTTCAAAATTCAATAGACGAATTAGATTTTTTAGAAAATCAAAAGGGCATTATCCTCCAAAATTGGTGCATGAATCCATAACAGTTGATGGCAGAATACAAAAGGCTAGTGGATTTATTCTAGATTATGGGGCAGTGGATCTCAAAACTCATCTCGATAAAACAAATCTTTATTCAACCCTAAGAGCAGAAGAGAAATTCGCAAAAAACAAAAAATCATCTTTATTAAAACTAATATTTATTATGCCTCTAGCCTTTATTAAATCATATATTATAAAAAGAAGTTTTCTAAATGGCAAACGAGGATTTATAGGTGCTATAAACACTGCATATTACGCATTTATAAAAGAGGCGAAACTATATGAGAGAAATAATGAGAAAAAATAGGCTAAACCTCTTTCATTGGCTTCATCCATAGCATTATTATGCTAATATTTTATTACTTGATTATTTACAGTTTAATAATTATTCAATAAGGCATTAAATGACTGATATTTTTATCCATCCAACAGCAACCATCTCAAACGATACCATAATAGGTAATGGTACAAAAGTTTGGATTAATTCTCAAATCAGAGAAAATGCAGAAATTGGTGCAAATTGTATTATCTCGAAAGATACTTATATAGATTCTAATGTAAAAATTGGCAATAATTGCAAAATCCAAAATAGTGTATCAGTTTATCAAGGCGTAACCATAGAAGATGATGTGTTTGTGGGACCAAATGTATGTTTTACAAATGATAAAGTACCTAGAGCATTTGACTTAGAGTGGAAAATTACACCCACTCTGGTTAAAAAAGGTGCAAGCATAGGTGCAAATTCTACAATTGTATGTGGAATCATTATAGGAGAATATGCCATGGTGGCTGCTGGCAGTGTAGTTACTAAGGATATTGAGCCTTATAGTTTGGTTATGGGAAATCCTGCAAAACACTATAGCTATATCGATAAAATGGGTAATAAAATAGAGGGGAAATCAAATGCTTAATATAGCACTCATAGGTTTTGGATACTGGGGGCCAAATGTGGCTAGAAATATACACGCAAATCCAAATCTAAATCTTCATACTATATGCGATATAAAAATTGATAGACTCGAAAAAGCAAAGACAATATATATAGCCCAAACAAATTATGAAATAGATTATAAAAAACTACTAGACAACTCAGACATCAATGCAATAGCGATTGCAGTCGAAACTAGTGGACATTATAATTTGGTCAAGGAAGCACTACTAGCTGGCAAACATGTTTATGTCGAAAAACCTTTTACTTCTACAGTGGCTGAAGCAAAAGAACTTGAAGAACTAGCTAATAAATTAGGGCTTACTGTTCATGTTGATCATATTATGATTTTTCATCCTGTTATCAAAAAAATCAAGTCACTCATAGAAGCTGGTGAACTTGGGGATATACTTTTCATAGATGCTATGAGAATGAATTTGGGTCAAATAAAAAAAGATGTAAGTGCAATGTGGGATTTAGCGGTACACGATTTATCTATTATTGATTACCTCATGGATGGTAAGGAGCCATTTTATATAAGCTCAGTTGGTGAAAAATACTATAATCCAAAAGAGAGCTTGTGTTTTTTAACTCTTAGATATGAAGGGTTTATATCTCATATTCAGTCTAGTTGGATTTCTCCATTAAAAGAGAGGAAACTTATAGTCGCTGGAACTAAAAAAATGGTAGTTTTTGATGACATGAAGGTATCAGAGAAATTAATGATATATGACAAGGGTGTTAATGTCATATCTGGCGAAAATGCTGAATATAATGATTATGCAGTAAAAACTAGAGATGGAGATGTGTGGATACCATATATCAAGCAAGAAGATGCTTTGTATAACAGTATCAATCATTTCAGAGAATGTATCGAGCAAAACAAGCAATCAATCTCAAATCCAAATCAAGCAATAAGACTTCTCAAAATTTTAGAACTTGCTGATGAAAAAATGAATAAGTAGGGAAAATGAAAAATAGACCAGAAATAAAAAATAGTACAATTTTAGTAACAGGCGGAGCAGGATTTATAGGAAGTCATTTGGTTGACAGACTTATAGCTGATGGTGCGAAAGAAGTTGTCGTTGTGGACAATATGTTTTTGGGTAGCGAAGAAAATCTAAATGATGCAATAAGCAAAGGGGCTATTCTTTACAAAGATGATATTGAGATAAGCTCATCGTTAGATTATATTTTTGAAAGACATAATATTGATATAGTTTTTAATTGTGCAACAAAAGCACTTAATTACTCTTTTGTAAATCCTAAAAATGCATTTGATACAAATGTAAATGGAATATTAAATATTTTAGAACATCAAAGACAAGGTCATTTTAAAACATTGGTTCATTTTTCAACTTCAGAAGTTTATGGGACAGCTGTTTATGAGCCGATGGACGAAAAGCATCCAATTAACCCGACCACCACTTACGCTGCTGGAAAAGCAGCTGCTGATATTGCACTTAATAGTTGGGTAAATATGTTTGATTTGGATGCATTTATAGTAAGACCATTCAATAACTATGGGCCAAGACAAAATCATAAAGGCTATATGGCAGGAATTATCCCCATAACGGCACACAGAATACTAAATAACATAAATCCAGAGATACATGGAACTGGGCTTCAAAGTAGGGATTTTATCTATGTGCTTGATACAGTCGATGCAATTATAAAACTTTATCAATTGATGCAAAAAGCTGAAAGCATAAACATTTCTACTGATGGTCAGATTTCAATGAAAGAGGTTATTTCGAAGATAACTAAGCTAATGGACTACAATGGTGAAGTATTAAATAAACCAGCTCGTGGTGCAGATGTGGAGTGCCATAATGCTAGTAATGAAAAGGTAAAATCAATGATAGATTATCAACTTACCCCATTTGATGAAGGCTTGGCAAAAACTATCGCTTGGTACAAGGAAAATATAAAATGATAAAACTTATAAAACCATATATTAGTTTTGAAGAGGTTGAGACTGAATTTAAAGAGATATTTGAAAGCGGTTGGTTTACGAAGGGTAAGTTTGTAGAAGAATTTAGAGAAGATATTAAAAATTATACATCTGCAAAACATGCATATCTAACAACCTCAGCAACCACGGCTCTTACAATGGCATTAAAAGCACTAGATATTAAAGCGTGTGATGAAGTAATTGTATCAGACTTTTCATTTCCTGCCACTGCCAATGTAGTAGAAGACATAGGAGCTATTCCAATTTTTGCTGATGTATCACTAGAAACTTTTAATATGCTATCCAGTGAATTAGAAAACAAAATAACTACAAAAACAAAAGCTGTTATTTTTGTAGATGCTCTTGGAAGCCCTGATGGCATACATGAAATTAAGAAAATTTGCCAAAAACATAATCTACCACTAATCGAAGATGGTGCGTGTGCGATAGGTAGTAGTGAATTTGGTATTAGATGTGGCAATATTGCTGATATTACCTGTTTTAGCTTCCATCCACGGAAACTACTAACAACAGGGGAAGGTGGAGCAATAACATTCAATGATAATAAATTCGTAGACTTTTTTGACATAAAACTAAATCATGGTGCAGTATTCACTGATGGAAAATTTGATTTTGTAGATTATGGCTATAACTATAGAGTTCCAGAACTTCAATGCGTAATGGGAATAAAACAACTTCAAAAACTTGATATTATAGTCAAATCAAGAAATACCACAAGAGATATATTTGTAAAAGCTATCACTCCACTGGGTTTTGAAGTGCAAAAAGTATCGAGTGATATTATTTACAATGTACAATCATTGGTGTTCAAAGTACCATCAAATATTAATCGTGATGAACTTGTGAGTTATCTAAAAGAGTGTGGTATTGAGACTACCATAGGTACATATTGTCTAAGTGGAACTACATATTATGCAAACAAATATAATGATGTTCAACCAAATGCAATGCATCTCCAAGACAACACCATAACTTTTCCATGCTATGATGGCGTTGATATTGAATATATTGTCAATACACTTAAACTGTACAAATAATGTTACAAAAATTAATAGATAATATTTTTTCAAAAAGAGAGAAAATCAAAAAAGATTTTAATAGGGTTATGCCAATAGGCGATTATATCTCTGATAGGTGGGAGAAAGCAAAATATCTAGGCTTTGGAGAAAATAGTAGTATATATGACTCATCATTAGTGCTTGGAAATGTAAAAGTTGGTAAAAACTGCTGGATTGGACCTTTTACAATATTAGATGGATCTGGCGGGGAACTCACTATTGGCGATAATTGTAATATTTCAGCAGGAGTGCAGATTTATACACATGATACAGTTGATAGAGTTATTTATGGCAATGAGGTTATAAAAGCAAATGTTAGCATTGGAAATAATTGTTATATTGGACCAAATGTTGTCATATCAAAGGGAGTTAAAATAGGAGATTATGTGGTAATTGGTGCAAATAGTTTTGTAAATATAGATATTCCTAACTATTCCAAAGCATTTGGAGTACCTGCCGAAATAAAATGGTTAATTAGTGAAAATAATACAACTGCCAACTGAAATAGCTGGACAATGCTATTTAACAGCAAAAGGACTTAGAGACATAGGTCACGACGCTATGAATGTAGCAAGAGAAATGGGATTGAAATATCCGTGTGATTACAATCTAAGATTATTTCATTCTGGTCCATTTAGAAAATTATTTAATCCATTTCCTTTTTTCAAATGGGCGAAATATTTTGATATATTCCACTATCACAAATCTACATTATTGCCGTTTGGCTTGGATATCAAATATTTAAAATACAAAAAGAAGCCTTTTTTTGTAGAATTTTGGGGTTCAGATGTACGAATCAACAAATTAGAACGAGAACGAAATCCATATTTTAACGAGCCAGATACAAATGGCTCAAAGAAGCAAATTAAGCGTTTGGAATATTGGTCAAGACAAACAGATGAAGTTATTTTTTCCGATAACTCTTTTGATATTTTTCTAAAGCCATATTTCAAAAAAATTCATATTGTAAGGCAACGAATTGATACTTCAGCCTTTATTCCTGCATATCCTAACTTGGAATGCAAAATACCAAAAATTGTACATGCTCCTAGTAGGAATGGAGACAATAAAGGTTCTAGATTTGTAGAAAATGCAATAAATGCTTTGAGAATAAAAAAAATACCATTTGAATACATACGGGTTGAAAATCTAACAAATGAAGAAGCTATCAAAGTGTATTCTGAAGCTGATATAATTATTGATCAGCTCATATTAGGAGCTCATGGTATATTTGCATGTGAAGGAATGGCACTAGGCAAACCTGTTATCTGCTATATTCAGGACTCTCTCATAGATACATACCCAGAAGGATTCCCTATAGTTAATGCCAATCCAGACACTATAGAATCAGTGCTTGAAGAGCTTATCTTGTCCCCACAAAAAAGACATGATATAGGAAAACAAGGCAGAAAATATGTCGAAGAGGTTCATGATATAAAAGTTGTAGCGAAAAGATTAGAAAAAATATATCAAAATACCTTAGATAAAAAGTAAGGAACTATTACTTTTCTAATCTTTTCTTCAAATAAATAGAAATCAAATAAGCACCAACAATAGAGCCAATTATATGTACTGAAAAATCCAAAAATTGATTTAAAAATTCTCCATCTTTTACATAATCCATCAATTGGTCAATAGTGACATAAAGTGTACTGGCTAAAAATCCAATTAAAACGCTACTAGCTTTATATTTAGATGAATATTTGTTCACCAAAAAAGCTACTATCATGGTCATCAACAATCCTCCTATCACATGGCTCATCTCACTAGCTATACCGTTACTGGCACTTGCGAAAGAACTTATGACTAAAAGTCCTATCATTATATTTTTAAACATTTATTATTTCCTTTATATTTTTTTAAAGTTTCTTTTAGTTCATCGAGTTTTTGACTTTGTAGTTTTTCTGCATTAACGACATATCCGTCAATCATATATTGCTTGAGTATTTTAGTAGCCCATTGGCGAAACTTAATAGCTTGAGATGAGTTAATTCTATATCCTACTGCTAGAATTATATCCAAACTGTAAAAAGATACTGGCTTGTCAGAATTTGCAATGTGCATTTTTTGCACATTGCTTTTTATATCCACCTCTTTATCTTTAAAAATATTGTTGATATGTTTTGTAACGACGCTTCTCTCTCTACCAAATATCTCACATATTTGTTTTTGATTAACCCATATTGTCTCATTAGTTATTTCTATATCAATACTCAACTCACCATCTTCATAAATGGCAATTTGATTCTTAACATCACTCATCAAATCTCCTCTAATTTTTGGTAATATGGAATCTTGTTTACCATCTTCGCAGTTAGTAACACAATCAGCCATGCAATCAGCATTGTGATTACCGTATGGCTAAAGAAGTGGTCACCTACAAGCATTTTATACATTCCCATACTCCAACCTATACTCATTGCAGTCATTAGTGCTAATATCTTATTCCTGCGAGAATGAAACAAAAAATATAGGCTAAGCAAAGCAAATCCACCACTAGCGTGACCAGCAGGCCAACATGCACGGTCTTTTTTGACAGCAAACTCTGGAGTATAACACTCCCAAACAGCAGTTCGTGGCATCTCACCATTGTACCGTATCTCGGCGTGAGGGCAAGGCATATTTGTACTTTTTTTAAGCCCTCCCACAACAACAGGCACAAGTATACTAGCTATGATAACTATCAAAAGACCTTTTTGGTAACTTAGAAGTTTTTTCTTGTACGATGCATATATATAAACAAAAATAAAAATTGCACCAACTATCAGTAACGCTCTTTTGATACCATCATAAAATATAAATTTATACGGCTGGAGCGTCTCATCGACTATCCACATATGGGTTTGGAAATTATAAAAATTATCTTGTAACAATGGATCAAAGCTACTAGATCCAAAAAAGATTATTGCTACTACTAGCAAAATGAATGTTATAAAAATATCTCTATTGAATCTCATACTATCTATTTCCTTCTTTTGTTTGTATAATTATAGTGATATATTATTAACTCAATATGAACGCCTTTGGTTATTCAGAGGGTTCTGTACCTCTTTTAGATAAAATATTAATTAAGTAAAAATACAAGGCTTAAAAATGTTATCCATAGATAAAACCCTATTCATCGGTGAAGGTAGAAATAGAAAATGCTATATCCACCCAAATGATAACGATCTATGTATCAAAATATCATCAAAAAAAGGTTCAAGAAGTAGCAACCGTGAAAGAAGATATTTCAAAAGGTTGCATTTCTTTGGCAAGAATATGAGCATGATTAGCGATTATAAGGGTAGAATAAAAACCGACTTAGGTAATGGCGATATGTTTGAGCTAATTAGAGATAGTGATGGTTCTATCTCTAAAAGTTTAAAATATTATCTAAATTTAAATGATGATACTATCAACAAGCAACTTATATCTCAAATCGAGCAACTTAGACTTTATCTAATCAATGAATATATATTAATCTCTGATTTGGGTGTTGATAATATTTTATTCCAAAAAGATAGCCATAATAATCTCACATTAAAAGTCATAGACGGTATAGGCGACAACAACCAAGTACCATTTTTGGAATTTATAAAACCACTTGGACTTAAAAGGTCTGCGAAAAAATGGGATATACTAATATCTGAAATAACGACAACTTCTCCAAATGTTGCAAAAAAGATAAAGCCGTTTATATCATGAGTAATTATGCAGATTTCATAGGCATATTTGGTGTATTTCTAATCATAGTTGCTTACATAATGATGCAGATAGACCACATGGATCCAAAAGGTGTGATGTTTTCACTTTTAAATACAATTGGTGCAATCTTTATCCTTATTTCATTAATTTATGATTGGAATTTGGCATCATTTGTGATGGAGATTATTTGGTTTATGCTTAGTTTGTATGGAACTATCAATGCTTATGTGAAATCCAAGAGTGTATGCAGATAATGCCATCAAAATATCTAAACCACTACCCACCAAACATAAAAGAGCAAGTCTCAAAGCTTATAAAAAATGATAAATTAGGTTCACATATCATAAGTAAATATCCAAGCGTTCACAATCACACAAACGATAAAGCACTTTATAATTACGCAATGGATTTCAAAAACACTCATATGCGAAACTCTCCACCACTAAGCAAAGTAGTTTATGATAGCTCTATAAATGTTATTTCCAACGCTCTAGGTGTGCATACATATATCTCTCGTGTTCAGGGTGGCAAACTGAAAACCAAAAATGAAATCAGAGTTGCATCAATATTCAAGCATATGCCAGAACCATTTTTACGAATGATAGTAGTGCATGAGCTTTCTCACTTCAAAGTAAAAGAACATGATAAGGCGTTTTATAATCTATGCACACATATAGAGCCTAGCTATCATCAGCTTGAATTTGACACCAGACTCTATCTAACTCATATGGAGCTAAATGGGAAACTGTGGATTTAAGCAAATTTTAGATAAAACTACTAAACACGAAAAGGCAAATAAATGAACATAGATTTATACACAACAGCAATGGAGCATTACGCTAGAGGCAGACACAAAGAGGCATACGACATATGCGAAGCCAACCAAAGTGATATTAGATGCGTTTACGCTCTTGGAACAATGTATTACAATGGTCAGGGTACGACAAAAAATTTGAACTTATCCACAGAGTGCTACTCAAAAGCTGCAGATGCTGGTATAGTTCCTGCTGCTATTAGTGCAGGATTTGGATATGCTAACTCTATGGGTGTACCACAAGACTTCGAAAAAGCTGCCCACTACCTAAAAATGGCAATCAATGAACCAGCTGCTAAGATAACTCTAGCAGAAATATATGCAATGGGTCACGCTGGTGGATCTCGCAAAGACGCTGCAGTGCTTATCAAAGATGTTCTAGCTTCTATTGGTGGTGAAGAAGCTTATGATGTATATAATCGTTATGATTTAGGTAATGTATAATGGCAATAGGTTCAACAGTATGCAAGAGTGAGCTTAATATTGCAAATATAGATACAAACTACTATGAGACTCATGAGATAACAATAGCAAAACATCCATCAGAAACTGAGCTAAGAGTGATGGCAAGGCTGGTAGCATTTATATTTAATGCCAATGAAAGAATGATAATAAACCAAGGTGTCGATAATGATGATGACCCTGCACTATGGCAAAAAAACTATGGTGGAGATGTGGAGCTTTGGATAGATTTAGCTGGGGTGGATGAAAAACGCCTACGAAAAGCTTGTGGCAGGAGTGAGCAAGTGATAGTTTATCTGTATAATCTGGGAAGTGCAACAACTTGGTGGAAGCAAAATGGAGGTTCATACGCAAGATTTAAAAACCTAAGTGTTAGATATATAAATTTGGAAGGAATTGAAAAATTATTCGCTAGAACTATGAGAATCCAAGCTACCATCACAGATGGCGAACTAAGCCTAAATAGTGAACTAGGAGATTTTCAAGTGATAGAGGAAATCTGGAAATAAGTTTACTTATTAAAATACGCTTTTATATCTTCTACTCTATCTAATTTCTCCCAACCAAATCCTTGGTCTTCTCTACCGAAGTGTCCATAAGCTGCTGTTTTTCTATATATTGGTTTCAGTAAATCTAACGACTCAATAATACCTTTTGGAGTTAGATCAAAAAGCTCTTCGACGCATTTTGATATAAGATTCTCATCAACAGTAGCTGTACCATGTGTATCTATAAATATTGACACAGGATGTGCTATACCAATTGCGTATGCTAATTGGATAGTGGCTTTTTCACAAATACCAGCTGCTACTAGATTTTTAGCAATGTGTCTAGCTGCATACGCTGCACTTCTATCTACTTTCGTAGGATCTTTACCGCTAAAAGCACCACCACCATGAGGACAAGAGCCACCATATGTATCAACTATAATCTTTCGCCCAGTTAGCCCTGCATCACCTTGTGGTCCACCTATTACAAATCTGCCAGTTGGATTAATATGATAGGTAATATCATCATGTATAAGCTCAGCTGGAATTGCTGCTTTTATTACATCTCGCAAAATTGCCTCTTTGATTATATGTTCAGGTACATCATCATGATGTTGTGCTGAAACCACAATAGTATCTATACTTACAGGTTTACCATCAACATATCTAACACTGACTTGGGCTTTACCATCTGGTCTTAGAAATGGCACTGTACCATTTTTGCGAACTTCTGCTAGCTTGCTTGTAAGCTTATGTGCTAGTGAAATAGGAAGTGGCATAAGCTCAGGAGTCTCACTACAAGCATATCCAAACATAAGACCCTGATCTCCAGCTCCTATCTCGCCACATACTTTGTCAACACCTTGATTAATATCAGGACTTTGCTCTCCAATACCATTTAAAACAGCTGCACTTCTATAATCAAAACCATAACTAGCATCTGTATATCCAATCTCTTGAACTACTTTTCTAGCTATCTCTTGCATAGGGCAATAAGCCGTTGTCTTAAGCTCTCCAGCTATTACACAAAAACCATTGCTTACAAGTGTTTCGCATGCTACTCTAGCGTTGCAGTCTTTTGTTAAGATATCATCTAATATCGCATCACTAATCTGATCTGCCATCTTATCAGGATGCCCCTCTGTTACAGATTCGCTTGTGAATATATACTCTTTTGTACGACTCAGCATTTAGTACCTCGCTTATATTGTATTTTAATACTTATCATTATTTCTCTCCTATTATTTCTTTTATCTTTTGTGCTAATTGTGATGGCAATAGACCTAAGGACTCTTCAACCAATAGCGTTGAGCCATGAGTTATGAATTCGTCATCATACTCAAAAGTTACTAAATCTATACCTTTGATTTTCTCATCTGATATAAATTCTAATATTGCAGAACCAACACCGCCCATTTTTGCACTATCACTAAATATAAACCATTGCTTATGAGTAGTAGCTAATGATTTTAATAGCTCGCTATCAAGTGGTTTAACAAATCTCAAATCAACTACACTTACTTCATCTTCAAGCAACTTAGCAACTTCTAATGCCCTACCTACTCCATTTCCATAGCCAATCAGAGCAATATCCTTGCCTTGTCGTATAATCTCGCCTTTGCCTAGCTCATAAGGTGTTATATCATATTCACAATCGCTAAATGACCCTCTAGGATATCTAAATGCAGATGGGGTCTCTAGTAGCGAAGCGAACCTCATTGCTTCTTTCATACTGACTTCATTAAATGGAGCAAAAAGTGTCATATTTGGGATGGCACGAAGAAACGATATATCGAATGTCCCTTGATGAGTTTCACCATCCTCCCCAACTATTCCTGCTCTATCAATAGCAAATACCACAGGTAAACTCATAATACAAATATCATGAATCACCTGATCATATCCTCTTTGTAAAAATGTAGAGTATATCGCACAAAATGGTTTAAAGCCCTCATGAGCCAAAGCCCCCATTGATGTTACAGCGTGTTGCTCTGCTATTGCTACATCCCAAAAACGATTCGGAAACTTCTCAATAGCTTTGCTCATTCCTGTACCACTTGGCATAGCAGCTGTAACACCTACTATTTTACTGTTTTTACTAGCCAAATCTACAAGTGTATCAGAGAAAATTTCCGTCGCACTTTTGACTCCAGACTTTTTGGAACTTGATCCTGTAGTTACATCAAATGCACCTACTCCATGCCAATGCTCCTTGTTTGCACCTTTGCCTTCTGCTATCTCATAGCCTTTACCTTTTGTTGTTTGAGCATGCACTATAACTGGTCGTTTTAAGTTTTTAGCAATCGTAAATGTCTCAATCAAACCAGCTATATCATGACCATTAACTGGACCTATATAATCTATCCCCATCTCTTCAAACAAAATTCCAGGGGTAATTAGCTTAAGCGACTCTTCAAACTTCTTTGCCATATAAGTAGCGCCATCTGGAAAATGTTCTAAAGTCTTATGCATAAAACCTTTGAATTTCTGATAAAATGAACTAGCCATTGTCTGCGAAAGTAACTTGCTAATAGCGCCAATTGGCTTGGCTATGCTCATCTCATTATCATTTAAAATAATTACAACTGGATACTTTCTATCGCCAAGCTCATTGAGTGCTTCATATACCATTCCAGCACTCATACTACCATCACCTATAAGCACCACAGGAACCCTATCCTCACCTTTAAGCTCTATCGCTTTAGCTGCACCAACAGCCAAAGATATAGATGTAGAACTATGTCCTGCTACAAAATAATCAGTCTTGGATTCACTTGGCTTTGTATAGCCACAAATGCCACCAAATTTTCTAAGCGTAGAAAACTCATCCCATCTATTAGTCAAGAGCTTATGAGCATATGCCTGATGACTAACATCAAATATAAATGGATCCATGCTAGAATCAAATACAGCGTGCATAGCTACTATTAAATCTGTAGCTCCCAAAGTAGAGCTTAGATGACCCCCGTTTGCACTTACAGTACCCAGTATCTTCTCTCGTATTTGACTAGCAATACTATTAAGCTCGTCAATACTATACTCACTAAGCTTTTTTTCTAGTTTCATCTCGCTCCAATCTCGTAGCCAAAATGTCCAAAGAATATATCATTTTGTGCTTTTGTACCAATTGTGATTCTAATTGCATTGAGTCCATAACTAGCGAGATTACGGATAATAACACCTTTTTTGAGTAAATTATCAGCAACCACGGTTGAATTTAGCCCCTCATCAAGAAGATAAGTGATAAAGTTTGTATAACTAGGTATAAACTCTATATTGTTTTGGTTTGCGAACTCTTCATATTTAGCTATCTGTTCTGTGTGAAGCACTAAAGACTCTTGTATAAAATCATCTTGCTTTAGTGCCGTGATGGCTGCGGCTAATGAAAGTGAAGATATATTAAACGGTGGTCGCATCTTTCCAAGCTCACCTATAAGCTCTTCTCTAGCTATGCCATACCCTACCCTCATTCCACCAAGCCCATATGCTTTAGAAAATGTTCCTAGATATATTACATTTGGATATTTTAAAATATCGCTTGGCGATATGGAGCAATCCCTGTCCTTGTATGATGCATACTCCATATATGCGCCATCAACCACTACAAGAGTATCACTATCCACAGCGTCTATAACTCTAAAAGCTTCGGATGCAGTCATACAGTCACCAATTGGATTATTTGGAATACACAAATATATAATTTTAGGTTTATGCTTTTTATACTCTTCTATAAACTCATCTGCTTTGTGTACATAGCTAGGTGTTCTACGAATAATACATCCAAGTTGCTTTGCGTATATCTCATACATAGCAAATGTTATACGACTCATCAAAACACTATCATCGCTACAAAGCAAAGCTCTAGCTATAAACTCAAGAACTTGATCGCTTCCTGCTCCAATGATTATCTCATTTGTATCTACTTGAAATTTTTTAGATAATCCATCTTTTAGTTCATGCATACTATCATCAGGATATAAATGAGCTTTTGTGGCATGTGCAAGTATAGTATTTGCCACCTCGGGTGCAGTGCCTAATGGATTTTCATTGGAGGCTAATTTCACAACACTAGCGGCATCTATCCCAAACTCTCGTACAACTAGTTCAATTGGCTTGCCTGCCTCATATAGTGTAATATCTTTTAATGCATTGTTAAATTTCATTTTTTATTCCTCTAAATATCTTCTATCTCTTTGATGTATGAACCTAAAATCTTAATACTACTACTATGCTTATTTAATATTTTATTTATATTCTCATCACCTTGGTGTCCATTAAACTCTATAAAAAATATACTCTCACCGCCAACAATATGAGATTTAATCTTGGTTAAATCTATTTTAGCATTTTCAAAATCATTCAAAAACTCCACCAAACTTCCTGGTTTGTTGATTAATTTAACCAACAATGATGTCTTATCATTTCCAGATGGTGCATTTTCAAAATTACTAATTATAAAGAATCTAGTACGGTTATCACTACTATCTTCTATGTTTTTAAATAAAATTGGTAAGTTATACATTTTCATAGCAATTTCAGGAGAAACTGCTGCACTACTGTCATCCATTGATGCCATTTTGGCAGCCTTTGCTGTTGATTCAACTGGCACTAAAGTTACCTCATCAAGTCCGAAATCTTGTAAAAAATTACGACACTGATCAAATGCTATATCTTTTGAATATATTGTTTTTATCTTTTTTATATCATCACTAAGTGAAGCAAATGAGAGATGAACATCTATCATCACTTCAGCGACTATTTTTAGTCCGTAAGTATCTAGTCCATGTATAGTGTCGCTTACTATTCCATTTGAACTGTTCTCAATAGGAACTACACCAAACTTTGCAGTTCCTTTTGATACTTCTCTGAACACACCTTCGATAGATGAGATTGGAAAATATGTGCTTGTCGCTCCAAATTTACTCTCTGCTGCTTGATGAGTGAAACTAGCCTCAGGTCCTAGATACGCAACTGCTTCAGGTAATTCAAGATTTCTAGCTACTGCGAAAAGCTCTAAAAATAGTGCGTCAATAGCCCCGTCTGTAAGCCTGCCACCACTTGCTATGTTTTGACTTTTAAGTCTATTGAGTATTGATTGTTCTCGCTCAGGTCTGTAAATTGGAGAGTTAGTAGTGCTTTTAAGCTCACCAACCATATGTACAAAATCCATTCTCTCATTTATAAGCTCTAGTAGCTTATCATCAATTGCGTCAATTTTTAATCTTAATTCATCAAGCGTCATATCACTCCTTTATTGCAGATATGCAACCTCTAATCTAATCTGATCCTCAAAGCTCTCTCTAGCTCTAATAATCCTATCGCATCCACCCATCAGTGCAATTTCTGCTACACGGTTACGCGTGTTGTAATTACTCGACATACTAAACCCATATGCCCCTGCACTATGTACTACAAGCAAGTCATTATGCTCTAGTGGTGGCAACTCTACATCTTTACCAAGAAAATCACCACTCTCGCAAACAGGCCCCACCACATCAGCTGGGCTTTTTTCACCATCCACGCCAACTGCTTCAATATTATGATATGCGTCATAAAGACTGGGACGCAAAAGATCATTCATTGCTCCATCAACTATTACAAATCTTTTACTATCAGTTTGCTTCTCATACAGTACTTTTGTGAGGAAATACCCACTATTTGCAACCATATATCTACCTGGTTCGCAAAGAATCGTAACATCAAGTTTTTTTGTCTTCTCTTTTATCATTTGTGCATAATCATTTACGCTAATTGTACTTTCATCTTTATAAACAACACCAAGACCACCACCAACATCAAAAAACTTAATCTCAACACCAAGAGCAATTAAAGTTTTGGCTAAATCAGCAACGATTTCACAAGCTTCACTAATTGGCTCTAACTGGGTTAGTTGTGAACCTATATGAAAATGGATACCAACTGGATTAAGATTGCTTGATTTTTTTGCATAAATATACATTCTTTTTGCCATATCTATCTCTACACCGAACTTATTATCATGCAAACCAGTAGAGATATATGGGTGTGTTTTTGGATCTATATTTGGATTAACTCTCACTGATATTCTAGCTTCAATTCCAAGTTCTATTGCAATAAGCTCAACTCTCTTCATCTCAGCTTCACTCTCAAGATTAATCAGCAAAATATCAGATTCCAAAGCCTCTTTTATCTCGCTGTCTGATTTACCAACACCTGAAAATATAATCTTATACCTGCTAACTCCAGCTTTTAATGCTCTTCTAACCTCACCGATACTAACACAATCTGCTCCAGCACCTTGAGTAGCCAAGTGTGATATAACCGAGAGATTTGAGTTTGCTTTTACAGCATAATTAATAAGTGATTTCTGTCCACCAAATGCAACCTTTAATGCTTCATATTGACTAGATATATAATCAAAATTATATATATAAAGTGGTGTATCATATTTGACTGCCAATGCGTTAAAATCTAAACTCATATATTCTCATTCCTGCGTTAATTCTTGTGGTTATTATATATCATATTTTACCAAAATTTTTAGATATCTTGTTTAATGTAAGTGCTGATGGCATACTAGGAGAGTTTTTCTCTTTGTATAAATAGATAAAAAGCGTATATGCTAAGGATAATGACTGGTAATCCATATGCTATCTCCGGAGAGATAACTCCACCGAGACTAAGTCTTCCAAACCCCATAAGCAAACCCCATGAGACTAGAGTACCACCAATAGCAAATGCTGAAACAAGCGTACTATTGGCAAATCTAGCATATGATGGTATTTTAATAAATAGAACAATAATAGCTCCAAAGACAAAAAGAGGAAAAATAATTTTTTCATATATTGTAGCTCGTATTTTGGCTGTTTCCATCTTTTGTTTCTTTAATAGTTTCAATGTCGCAAATGCATCTATTAGAGTCATATCCTTGCCACTTTGAAGTGAATCCATTATCGTTGGCTTATACCCTTTTAGCGTTACAAATGTTTTATGAAACGACTCTTGATACCTCTTTAAAATATCATCTTTATAAATATATGTTTGCATTGTTCCATTATGCACTACCCATGATTTTCCATCAAAATCAGCATATGGTGCTTTCATTGTGTATAAAACTTGATTATTTTTTGTCTCAAAAAGTGATAATCTTTTTATCTGTTTTGTTGCAGCATCTAATTCATCAATATAAACATAGGTATTGTTGTATTTAAAAAACAGATTTTTACTATTAGCACTACTTTGACCTGTGCTAATTGCGAATGCATCCTCATCGGCATGGGCAAATTCCGTAGTTTGTAGCCAAACGAATGATAAATATACCGTCAATGCTACTATTAAAATTGGAGTTAAAAGTCTAGATTTAGTGTATCCAAATGAATGCAATGCACCTATAGTATTTTGCTTTACCATTGAACTTTTAGTCATAATAGCCCCAAAAATCAAAGCCAAAGGATAGACAACACTAAGTGCTTTTTGTGCAACATAATATATATAAAGAATATGTTGATTGGCAGAACCTTTTATCTCACTAGCAGAATTCAGATAATCAATAAGTGCAAAGACAAAAGATAAGCCAACCAAAATTGCTAATACATTTTTAGTATAAAGCCTCATAATATACCAAAAATATAATCTATTAATTCTCATTATTTTATTTCTTCAACACTTTTTAGTGTGTACTTTGATTGTACGACTGAGAGTTCTTCATCATTTGTTATCGCATCTATACTTTTTGAAATATGCTCTAATATCGGTTCTAGTTTTGCCTCTTCATCAATTGAGAAATTACCAAGCACAAAATCAGAAACTGCGGATTTATGCACTGGCTTACCTATACCAACTCTACAACGAAGATAATTTTTACCTATCATAGCGTCTAGAGATTTTATGCCGTTATGACCACCATCTCCACCTGCTAATTTAAATCTCACAGCTCCAAAAGGCAAATCCAAATCATCTTGAATCACTACGATATTTTCCATATCTATCTTGTAAAAATTTACAACAGCTTGTACGCTTTTACCAGATAAATTCATATAAGTTGATGGCTTTAGATATAATACTTGACCTGATTTGAATAGTTCACCATGAAATGTGTTTTTGGAGATATTTTGAATGTTTAATGAGTTGTGTGCCACAAAATCAACGGCTCTAAAGCCGATGTTATGTCGTGTTTTTTCATAAGCCTGACCTATATTGCCAAGACCTATGACTAGCCACATTATTTAGACTTAATTACACCACAAATAGATACATGTGGTCTATCCATTATGCGAGTATTAGCTGGAGCTTCAATATCTCTAACCAATATACCTTCGTTTCTATCAAGATCTTCAACATCAAGAGTGATATTTGCAGGCATATCTTCAATAGCACCTCTTAATTTCAATCTTTTTTTAGATTGGATAAGAACACCTTTGTTTTTAAGACCTTTTGGGATACCAGTAGTTTTAACTGGAACCAAATAATCACTCACTACACCTGGAAGTGCAACACGCAAATCAACATGGGTAATGTCACCATTTACTGGGTGAAATTGATACTCTTGTATAACTGCATTATACTCTTTACCATCAACTGTAACACCAAGCGTAAGCGTTGTTTTAGCTTTTGCCGCTCTCATAAAATCGCCTCTTTTAAATGCACAAAAAACGCTTTCTACGCCGTGTGCATATATGTTGGCAATTAGATAACCATCTCTTTTTAGGCGCTTTGCAGGACCTGAACCGATACTCTCTCTAACGATACCTTCTAACATTGGATTCCTTTTTGTAATTTTAGGTGTGGATTATA
>DZCE01000004.1:55827-59048 GCA_022736375.1 Arcobacter nitrofigilis
TTGTTTTAAAGAGTGCTAGTTTGCGAATTTATCGTAAGTTTGTGTGAGATTTGTTTGAAGGTCTAATTGTAAATATTTTTACTAGATTATGTTAGAAAGTTTTTTCTGACGAAGGAGCTTGCTCTCTGCAAGTGACCGAAGAAGAGAAAGCTTTATGGCGTAATATAGTGCAAAATATCAAAATATCATGCCATCAACTGGAGACGAGGCGGTAGCAAATGGTCGTTTTGGTATCCGTCCCGCTAGATAACTCATTCGTCCAGCAATCACTGCGTGTTTCATAGCCTCAGCCATCATCATTGGATTAGTTGCCTGAGCTATCGCTGTATTTGTTAGTACTCCATCTGCTCCAAGCTCCATAGCAATACTAGCATCACTAGCACACCCTATTCCTGCATCCACAATCATTGGTACTTTGATGGCTTCACGGATAAAGTGTATATTAAATTTATTTTGGATTCCAAGTCCACTTCCAATTGGTGACGCCAAAGGCATGATGGCGGCAGCTCCTGCGTCTTCTAATCTGCGAGCCATAATAGGATCATCGCTAGTATAAGCCATAATTGTAAATCCATCACGAGCCAAAACTTCACATGCCTTAATAGTTTCTATCACATCAGGATATAGAGTCTTATTGGTATCTCCAATAACCTCTAGTTTAATTAAATCAATTCCAGTTGCCTCTCTAGTGAGCCTAAAAAGAGTTATAGCCTCCTCGGCCGTAGTACAACCTGCACTATTTGGCAAAAATTTAACATTTGTATTTTTAAAATAAGTCATCAAATTTTCTTCTTCAGGATTAGTAATATTAACTCTTCTAACAGCAACCGTAATAAGTTCACTTCCACTTGCTAATGTAGCATCTAGTGTCGTTTGAAAGCTATCATATTTGCCACTTCCTACTATTAGACGGCTATTTAGCTCATAATTTCCAATTTTTAATTTATGCATTTAGACTCACTTTAGTATTTTTTTAATTGCTTCTAGCAGGCTACTTTTTTCTAGCTCTTTTATATTATTATTGTACTCATCAAAACTTAAATCATCTTTAGAAATAGCTTTTTGAATTATCAGCTCTCCACCATCAAGCTCACTATTTACCCAATGCACACTCACTCCACCGTCTCCATGCTCATCATTATAGCTTTTTTTAATAGCATCAACACCTTTGTGTCTAGGTAAAAGCGATGGGTGGAGATTTATAGCATTTATATTGCTAGTAAACACAGGGGTTAATATACGCATAAATCCAGCTAATACTACCAAATCAACATTATGTGATTTTATAATTTCAACCAAGATAGCATCAAACTCTTCCCGATTATTATACTCAGATGAATTTATAATTTCAAGTGATATATTGTGTTTTTTGGCTATCTCAATACCAATAGCCTTTGGATTATTTGTAATAGCTAATGCTATCTTGATGTCACCATTATCTCTATCTAAATTTTGAGCTAAATACTCAAAATTGCTACCTATACCACTAAATAAAACTGCTATTTTTCTCATAGGTAGAATTGTATCTAAAGTAGTTAAATTACTCTTGTAAATATGCCAAATTATTTATCAAATCCATACTTGTCATAGCATAATTAGCTCCGCCATATCTCCTAGCTGCCATCACTAGTGCCAAGGAACCTTGCAATGCCGAGTCCAAAGCTGTGTATCCTTGAGCTAGCAAGGCTACTATAAGACCACTAAGCACATCACCACTTCCACCTTTGCTTAGATTTGAGCATCCAAGTGGATTAATATAAAGTTCTGTGCCACTAGATATAATCATATTAGCCCCTTTAAGCAAAAGCACAATATCTGGATATAGAGATGAGAACTTTCTAGCATATTCAAACCTATAAGACTGGAGATGCTCCAGAGTAATCTCTTCATTTGTTAGGGCTTTCCACATATATATAAACTCTTTAGGGTGTGGAGTCATCACTATCTTGCGAGGAGTCTTCATAAGAAGTTGCAATAAATTTGGTGAATATAAAGCATCAGCATCTATCACTAATGGCAAAGAATTTGAAGCGATATATTTATCCAAAAAGCTCATCTCAAAATAACTTCCTAGCCCCATACCTATAGCTATTGCAGTTGTATTATGAGGTAACGCATATGAATGCATTAAGTGTGGTGGTATCGTAATCTTATCTTGCATAACAAGAGTCGTAAGTCCAGCTCCAAACCTATATGACGCCTCACCACTAATAATTCCAGCTCCCTCTTTCTCTCCACAAAAAATAGCCGCATGCCCAAATAGCCCCTTGTGAGTGGATAACTTTTTACGCAAAGGCAAACACAAATCACTCTTCTCTAGTAAAAATGTGCTGACTTCATCTTCATACAATCTGCTATTTATTCCCAAATCAACTCTAGCAATCTCACCTATAAAGTCTTTTGCTTCGTCCAAAAACAGTGCTTCTTTATAAGCACCCATCGTTACAGTCATATCTGACATAAAGGCATTTTGCAAGATATTGCCATCTATACTGATACCTGTGGGTATATCACATGCTATCTTGTATCCACTCATGGTATTTAATTTCTCAATCAAGCCTAATATTTTATCGCTTAGCTCACCAACAACTCCAGAACCCAAAAGTGCATCAACTACTACATCAGCTTGTGTTATTTCGCTTACAATATCTATACCAAGTAGCTCTGCTCTTTGATATTGAAGCTTTGCCATTTCACTTTTGACGCCATATGGCACAAAAAGTTGCACTATATAGTCTCCACTAAGCAATCTAGCCAGTGCTATGCCATCCGCCCCATTATTTCCTTTACCTGCTACTATCAATATACTTGAGCCAATACAAAATTTATTCCGAATAACTCGCTCCATGCCAATAGCAGCATGCTCCATAAGTATCTCTTCACTTAGATGATACTTCTCATAGCACCTCTTGTCCAAATCTCCACAATGTTTATATACCTTTTGCATTCTTGGCTCCTTGTAAAGTAATTATAGCAATAATACAATTAATCTATTTGTAAATAATTTTTGATATAATGCCACCATAAATAATTTCGCACTTTCTTGTGTGTGGTTAAATCTAAAAAGAAATGGGGTGATTTTATATGCCAGGGATAATACTTACTTCAAGAGATTCATTTGATGATGCTTACCGCAAATTCAAAAGACAATGTGACCGTAACCTAATCGTTACAGAAGCAAGAGCTAGACAGTATCACGAAACTGAAACTGAAAAGCGTAA
>DZCE01000004.1:59148-60214 GCA_022736375.1 Arcobacter nitrofigilis
GGCGAACTTGGCAAAGAGGTAGCCATCGAAGCTCAGAGATTAGGTGTTGAGGTCATAGCAGTTGACAAATACGAAAATGCACCAGCTCACCAAGTAGCCAATAGAAGTTATGCTATTAATATGCAAGACAAAGAGGCATTACTGGAGCTGATAGAAAAAGAACAGCCTACATATATACTACCAGAAGTTGAAGCGATAAGCATAGATGCACTTTTCGAGGCAGAAAAACGAGGCTTTCATGTAATCCCAAATGCCGAAGCAGTTAACAAAACGATGAATAGAAAAAATATAAGAGTTTTTGCTAGTGAAGAGCTTGGCTTAAAAACAAGTGGCTATAAGTTCGTAAAAACACTTGATGAACTTAGAGTTGCAGGAGATGAGATAGGTTTCCCATGTGTTATCAAACCAGTTATGAGTAGCTCTGGTCATGGTCAAAGTATAGCTCGTACTGCTAATGACATTGAGCTTTCATGGGAGATAGCAAAAGAAGCCAGAGGTGATGCTAGTGAGCTTATAGTAGAAGAGTTTGTGCCGTTTGACTATGAGATTACATTACTTACAGTTCGTAATGAAACTGGCACAACTTTTTGTGAACCAATAGGTCATGTACAAAAAGATGGAGACTATATATTATCATGGCAACCAATGGCTATGAGCGATATAGCCCTTGCAAAAGCAAAAGATATAGCCAAGAGAGTCACAGATGGACTAGGTGGGCGAGGAATTTTTGGTGTGGAATTTTTCGTAGTTGGTGATGAAGTCTTTTTCTCGGAGCTTAGCCCTCGTCCACATGATACTGGTATGGTCACTCTCATCACACAATCTCAAAGTGAATTTGCCCTTCATATACGAGCCGTTTTAGGATTGCCGCTTGATTATATATTTTACGGTAGTGGAGCAAGTGGAGCTTATAAAGCCAAAAATGAGAGTCACAATCCAGTGATCAATGTACCGAGCAGTGCTTTTACAAAAAATAGTTTTGTGAGAGTTTTCGGGAAACCTGAATCACATATCGGTCGTCGTATGGCAGTGTCACTTGTACTTGATGAAGTAGAGAGTGCAAAAG
>DZCE01000266.1 GCA_022736375.1 Arcobacter nitrofigilis
CTATTGAAAGCTTCACTAGCTTTAGTAGTAGCCGTAGTAGCTGAAACACTTGCACCAATAGCAGATGTATTTGCATTGGCTTCTGAAGTATCAGCATTAGTAGCTGAATTACTTGCATTGGTAGCACTTACAGAAGCTTCACTAGCTTTAGTTGTGGCTGTATTTGCACCTACAGAAGCATTAGTAGCCGAAGTACTTGCAGAGGTAGCACTGTTTGAAGCATTAGTAGCCGAAGTACTTGCTTCTGTTTGCTTTGTGTTTACATCAGTTTGTAATGTATTTGCTTGTGTAACAAATGTATTTATTTGACCTACAAAGGTATCTGTTAGTGCATCTTGAAATGCTTCCTGCTTTGTAACAAAGATATTCCTTTCATCATCACCCCTATGTCCTGCTTGTGGTATTGTGCTTATCACTTGAGTTATTGCCATATTTATTCCTTTATATGCTTTCCATTACTGAATAGGTCATAACAGTCTTGTCAAAGTCTGTTAGAAGTACCGATGCATCTTGAATCGTTCCAAGTGTTAGAATATTTTCATATTTACTATCAGATGATTCATCAACTATAAAAACAATTATACTATTATATATCTCTTTTAGTTTTCTTTTGTAGGATTGTATTCTGTTTGTATCAATTAGTGTTTCAAAATCAACTAAATCTTGTACTGCTCTTTTTGTTATAAGCAAACTCCCCCATTCATCAGTTTCTTTTGTAGCAAATGAATTAAACTTAAACCCTACACCGTTTAGTGTTTTCCCCATATCAATAGCTACACCACCAACAAGATACCCACAGGCAGTACTAGATGCATCCACAATCTTATTAAATGTTACTTTCACTTTAGTGCCAAGACTTCGTAGGTCTATCTTTATTCCTCTGTTTGCGGTATTGCCATATTCGGAATATATATATGTCCAATAATCCTCTACCTCTTCATTTACAATAGAACTTGTTGTGTATGTCCACAAAACCACATTAGATGAATTTAATACTTCAACTGTAGCTGTTTCTGCAACATAGTTTCCTATTGTTAATGTAGTCATACGATTTCTATCAAAGGTTACAGATAAGTTTCCACCTACAAAGGTAGATTTTGTTCCTGATGCTAAGTCTAGCATTGCAAACTT
>DZCE01000005.1:0-2161 GCA_022736375.1 Arcobacter nitrofigilis
TTAAAATGACTTAGGTCAATAAAATATTAACCCCTAATCTGTTATAATTAATATTATATTTATAGGATTAATAATGAAAAATGCACCAAAAGCAAAGTTTTATCTAGGCTCATCAATAATAGAGAAATTAGAGTATGTACCAAGACACTCACCATTTGATAACAGTATAGTTTCATATGCTCCAATATGTGACGAGAGTGATGCGAACAAGGCGTTGCAATTGGCACAAAATAGTGTGAAAGATGCATCGAAATCTCCACTTCATAGACGCATATCTTGGTTAAATGATGTGGCAAATCAGCTAGAGAACAGGAGCGAGGAGTTCGCTATTATGCTAACTCATGAAGTGGCTAAGCCGATACATTTTTCCAGAATAGAGGTTAGTAGATGTAGTGAAACTATCAGACTAACTGCAATGGCACTAGCAAGTCATGGCGGAGAGACGATACCAACTGATATCATGCCTAGTGGCAAGAAGACATTATCATATTATACGAGAGTGCCAAGTGGCGTTGTGGTTTGTATTACACCATTTAATTTCCCACTAAATCTAATCGCTCATAAGTTGGCTCCTGCATTAGGGGCAGGGAATTGCGTAGTGCTAAAGCCGACACCAGAAGCCCCTATGGTTGCATCAATGCTAGCTGAACTATTTATTAATTCAGAGTTTGCAACTCCAAATGCACTAAGCGTTGTTTATGGTGATGCAGAGGTTGGCTCAGCTCTTGTGAGTAGCGAAGTACCTAGAGTAATTAGCTTCACTGGTTCAGTTGGCGTGGGTAATATAATTGCTAAAAGTGCTGGAATAAAAAAAGTTGCATTAGAGCTTGGAGGGAATGCTGCAACATTTATTGATAAAAGTGCTGATGTAGCTTTTGCGGCAGCCAGATGTGCATACGGAGCATTTTATAATAGCGGACAGGTTTGTATTTCACTTCAACGAATATATGTTCATAAAGATATTTATGATGAGTTCGCAACGCTTATCGCAAATGAGAGCAGTAAACTAAAAGTAGGCAATCCGTATGAGAGTGATACATTTATGGGTCCTCTTATAAACAGTGATGCACAAAATAGGGCAATAGAGTGGGTGGATTCTGCTAAAAATGAGGGTGCAGTAGCTATATCTGGTGGGGAGTTAGTAAATGGTATATTCCCTCCTACGGTAATGGCTAGTGTAACTGATGATATGAAGATTATTTGCGAAGAGGTTTTTGCTCCAATAGTGAGTCTAGTTAAAGTAGATAGCTATGAAGAGGCAATAGAAAAGATGAACAATTCGCCATTTGGATTGCAGTTTAGTATATTTACAAATGATTTATCGCTTGTGAGTAGATTTATAGAGGATAGCGAGGCTGGGGGGGTCGTTATAAATGAAATACCAACTCTTCGTTTTGATGTGCAACCATACGGTGGAGTTAAGCTTTCTGGCATAGGGAAAGAGGGTCCGAAATATGCACTCGAAGAGTTTAGCGAGATTAAGTCAATCACGATATACTAACGAAAATTTTAAAGGGTATCTGTGGATTATATGTTTCAATCTGGATTTTTAGGAACTAGAGCACCACTATTTATGGATATGGTGACGATTATTGTGGCACTATTGCCAATACTGTTGGTCTTGGCTATATATCCAGCTATAAAGGGTTACTATAAAACTCATAAATTTGCACAAGTTGCACTCTATGTCGTATCTGTTATTGTGGTTGGATATTTTGAGTATGGCGTTAGGATAGGTGGTGGTTTTGAAGAGTTTATAAAAGGTAGCTCAATGTCACATTCATTTGTTTATTACTTTTTGCTTATGCATATAGCTATCGCCGTTGTAACACTTATATTATGGACAAAAACACTTCTTAAAGCAATGAAAACAGAAAATCTACCAGGTTCATATTCTATTAGGCACAAAAAAGACGCTAGAGTGACATCTATGTTTATTGTTGCTACTGGTGTTACTGGACTAGCTGTCTATTTTATGCTTTTCGTATTGTAAGTATACAAAATAGGTGAAATATAAAGTATCCTTGTAGCCGTGTTATTTTTGGCTCTGCCAAAATGCACGAGTGTTTTACTTTGTATTTCGATTTTTGCAATACTTTTTCTAAAAAAGTATTAAATAAAAAAAGCTTAATTCCCTATAAAGTACGGAATGGCGGAAGTG
>DZCE01000005.1:2261-29837 GCA_022736375.1 Arcobacter nitrofigilis
AAAGTATTAAATAAAAAAAGCTTAATTCCCTATAAAGTACGGAATGGCGGAAGTGTTAAAATTTTCTATCTACTCATATTTTTTGAATTGCTCTAGCCACGCTAAGTCGTCCTCGCTTAGGGTGTTTGCTTTTTTGGTCAAATTATCTCTGATTCCAATCAACTCATCAATCTCAAAATATTCTAAAAATTCTGGATTGATAGCTGGTTTGTCATCCCCGTAGCTCATTAGTTTTTCTATTTGTTCTAATAACTCTTCTTTTTCATTCATTTGGATATACTATCAAAAAAATATTAAAAGGAGACTAAATGTTAAATATTGGTGAAAAGGTGCCGGAATTTTGTTTGCCAAATCAAGATGAAGAGGAGATATGTTTTAGAGATATCAAAGGTAGATGGATAGTATTGTATTTCTATCCAAAGGATAATACCCCTGGTTGCACGACCGAGGCTTGTGAGTTTACTAGAGCAATACCCGATTTTAGTGAGCTTAATGCGATGATTATTGGTGTTAGCCCAGATAGCCCAGCGTCTCACCGTAAGTTTATAGACAAAAAAGAGCTTAGACTGACGCTTCTAAGTGATGAGAAAAAGAGTTTGTGTAATAGCTTTGGTATTTGGCAACTGAAGAAATTTATGGGCAAAGAGTATATGGGCGTGGTTCGTAGTACATTTATAATTAACCCAGAAGGTAATATTGCCGCTTCATGGGAGAGTGTAAAAGTAAAAAATCATGTAGCTGAAGTCAAAGCTAGATTGCAAGAGCTACAAGGCTACATTATTTAGCCTACCTATTTGGCGACTTTACATCCATAACCAGCACTCTTTACGGTTGTGCATAGTGCTTCAGGTTTTACGCTACTATCTGCTTTTACTTCTGCCGTTCCATTTTTTAGGAATACAGTAGTCTCTTTTACTCCAGTTGTGCCATTTAGTGATGATTTTACATTGCTAACACATGCTGGGCACATCATGCCTGTAATTTGTAATTTTATTAGCTGATCAGCATTTGCAAGTGATAGTAATAAAGTAATTGCTAGTATTGATTTTCTCATTTTATTTCCTTGTGTTTATATTGTATCATTATTACACAGTTGTGTTAAGTGAGTGTTAAGAGTTATAAGTTAGCACGATAGATCAAAGTAAAGAGCAGTTTTCACACATCATTTTGGTACAATTATAGACAAGACAAAAGGATAACAATGGGAATGATGGAATGGTGGGCAATTATAACAATTGCGTTTATAGGTAGCTTTGGGCACTGCATAGGTATGTGTGGTGGCTTTATCATAGCATATAGTTCTGCTAAAATTGATGACACTATGACAACTAAAATGCAACTAATAAGACATGGTGCTTATAATATTGGACGGGTTAGTTCATATGTAATTATTGGTATGGTTTTTGGCTTTATTGGCTCAGTTGTAGCCATGAGTATGTCAATGCATGGTATTTTATTTATATTTGCTGGTGTGATTATGATAATTACAGGACTTGGAATGCTTGGTATATCAAAGATTATTCATATGCTTGAAGGTTCAGTGATGAAGATGCCATGGTTTAAATCACTATTTGCAAGATTAATCAAAAGTAAAAGTATAGGTAGTTTTTTTGCTCTTGGAGTGATGAATGGGTTTTTTCCGTGTGGATTTGTCTTTTTCTTTGCAGCAAAAGCAGCAGCGTCGGCTTCAATCATTAATGGTGGACTGATTATGATGGTTTTTGGTTTAGCAACTGTGCCTACACTTTTGAGCATTGGACAATCAGTTGGACTGCTTAAAAAGCTTGAATTTAGAGCGATGATGAATAAAATTGCTGCAATTGCTATACTTGTTTATGGAATTTATAGTATATATTATGGATTGGCATATTTTTATGATTTGCCATTATAAGAAACATCCAAAAGGATAAAAATGCAATATAGATATATAGGTAAAACAGGGCTTAGAGTGAGTCCAATATGTATGGGGACTATGACATTTGGAGGTAGTTGTGATGAGAGTGAAGCTCTTAGGATAATGGACAAGGCTTATGATAGTGGAGTAAATTTTATAGATACAGCAGAGCTTTATCCTGTACCTCCGACTGCCAAAAAAGCTGGAATTACTGAGAGTATAGTAGGTAAATGGTTAGCTACAAAACCAAGAGATAGCGTAATTTTAGCGACTAAAGTAGCAGGAGCTGCAAATGGGTGGTTTGTGCCACCAATTCGCCATGGAATGACTGCTATTGATAGTTTTCATATCAAACGAGCTATTGATGAGAGTTTAAAGCGGTTAAATACAGATTATATTGATCTATATCAAATGCATTGGCCTGATACTATTGTGCCAATTGAAGAATCCTTAAAAGCATTTGATGAGCTTGTCCGTGAGGGCAAGGTGAGATACATAGGTACATCAAATGATAGTGCATATGGTTTAACAAAAGCAAATGAGACTTCAAAAAGACTAGGCATCTCTAGGTTCGAATCTATTCAAAATAACTTTTCATTAAATAATCCTAGAGCATTGGATGAGATAGCACATATTTGCAAAAAGGAACAAATCTCACTTTTGCCATATTCGCCCATTGCAGGAGGAGTGCTTAGTGGTAAATACAATGGCGAATTTATAACAAAAGATTGCAGGTATGGTGCATATATGAGTAGTGACAATGGTAGAGTAAGGGCTCAAGCTGCTAGATTTGTAAACGATAAAACTCTATCTACAACCATGCAGTACACTCTAATAGCAAAAGAACTAGGAATAAATCCTGTGACACTAGCTGTGGCGTACTCTAAACAATTTGATTTTGTAGCTTCAACAATAATAGGAGCTAATAATGTGGAGCAACTTAGTGTTTCACTAAAGGCTATGGATATGACACTAAGCAGTGATGTTATGAAACTTATAGAAGATGTTCAAAAAGAGATTATGTATCCGATGGGATAAAAAGATTTAGAAAAGTATGTTGTATTCTAAAAAAGCAACAAGAGATTAAACTCTTGCTTCTTCTCTTCTTTGTAGGTAATCCCATTGTGCGTCAACGCGTGTTTGCCACTCATTAAGAACATGTTCAAATTGAGGTTTGAATAGGTGTTTAAATCTACCTTGTGATCCTAGATAATCTCTAACAGGGATTATATTTTTTGGTCTATAGTTGATATTTAGTTCATGTCCACCCACGATTTCATAAAGTGGAAATACAAGTGAATCAGTTGCTAAATCAGAAATATGAATAGTATCTTTTGGATCAAATTTCCATTCAGTACAACATGCAGAAATGGCATTGATATAGCAAGGACCTTCAGTTGCAAGTGATTTTTGGAATACTTGAGCCATATTTTTCCATTTATTTGGAGAAACTTGAGCTACATACGCCGCACCACTTGCTGCCATGATTGACATCATATCTTTTTTGTTTTGTTTTTCACCATAACTAACTCTACCTGCTGGTGCTGTTGTTGAGCTTGAGCCTATTGGAGTGGATGAACTTCTTTGACCACCTGTATTTGCATATACTTCATTATCTAGACATATATATGTAAAGTCATGACCTCTCTCAACTGCACCATTTAACCACTGAAAGCCGATATCATAAGTAGAACCATCTCCACCAAATGCTACAAATTTTACAGGAGCGTCAGGATTTTTTAGTGTACCTTTTCTTTTTCTAGCTTTATACATTGCTTCAGCACCACTTGCTGCCGTTGCTGCATTTTCAAAACCTATATGTATCCATGATGTATCCCACGCAGTATATGGATAAACTGCTGTTGAAACTTCAAGACACCCTGTATTTGCAGCGATAACAAGATTATCATCACTACAGTTCATAAGCTCTCTAACTATCATAGAGTGAGCACATCCTGGACATAGTAGGTGTGCACCTTCAAATCTTTCGTTAGCTGTTGAAAATTCTTTTAAATTTTTTACTGATGTAATTGCCATTTTTAACTCCTTCTAGTTTCAAAAAATGATAATTTAGGCCCTCTTAGGCTTATAAATTGTTGTACAGGAGTTGTTATTTCTCCAGCTGTTGCATTTAGTTGTAGTTCTCTATATATATCTTTAATTGCATTGATAGATAAATCTCTACCACCAAGCCCGTATATGTAATTACTCATAACTGGTCTAGCTGATGTTGTGTACATAGCTGCACTTACTTCATTAAATAACATTCCCAAAGCACCACCTGGTGAACTTCTATCCATTGCACCAATAGCTTTACAGTTTTGAAGCTCATCACGAATAGCATCAAAAGGGAAAGGTCTGATAACCCTAGGAGCAACTACGCCAGCCTTAATTCCCTCTTCATCTCTAAGTTGTTTTGCCGCCACTATAGCAGATTCTACAGTTGTACCAAGCGCAACTATTATTACTTCAGCATCTTCAGTCATATATGACTCAACTCTTTTGTAGGCTCTTCCACTTACTTTTTCAAACTCTGCAAATACAGACTCAATTACAGGTCTAGCATCCATAAGAGCTTTATGTTGTCTAGCTTTATGCTCATAATGCCAATCCTCTTCTGTTTGAGCCCCATAAGTTACGGGTCTAGAGAAGTCTAGCATCTCTTCAACTGGATTATAAACACCTACAAATTTGTAAGCTTCTTCATCGCTAAGTGGACAAACATTTTGAGCCGTATGAGATGTGATAAAACCATCTTGGTGTACCATAACTGGAAGTCTTATGTCCATGTGTTCACCAACTCTAAATGCACATAGATTCATATCGTATGCCTCTTGAGCATTAAATGCATCCATTTGAACCCAGCCACTATCTCTCCCAAGATACATATCTGAGTGGTCGCCTCTAACATTTAGTGGAGACGCTAAAGCTCTATTTACTACATTTAGAACGATTGGAAGTCTCATACCACTTGCTTGGTATAAAACTTCTACCATCAATGCAAAACCTTGTGAGCTTGTAGCTGTTGCTACTCTACCACCGCTAGCAGCGGCTCCAACACAGCCACTCATAGCAGCGTGTTCTGACTCTACCATTACGAACTCACCATCGATGTAGCCATCAGCTACGAATTGTCCATAGTTTTCAACAATTGGAGTAGATGGAGTAATTGGATAAGCAGCAACTACATCAACTTGAGCTTGTCTTAGGGCATGAGATGCAGCATAGTTACCATCCCAAACTTCTACTTTTTGTAATTCAATTTTTTCAGCCATTATAATAATCCTTTTTTATTTTTCTAGTTAGTCTTCGTTAGTTGTTTCTTTTGCTTTTTTCTCTTTAGCTGGCCAACCAGCTAGTGCGTCTTCACCGTTCATTGACTCAGCAAACATCAACAGGGATTTTGGATTTGTAGGGCAAACTTCTACACATACTCCACAACCTTTACAGTGATCATAATCTATACCTAACATTTGCTTATCTCTAGATATAATTGAAGTATCTGGACACCAAACCCAGCAATTTTGACAATCTATACATATATCACGATTGTATACTGGTTTTATAATTCTCCAAGATGCAACAGTAGCCGTGTATGAGTTAAAATCAGAATATTTTCTATCCTCACTAAGCTCTCTTGAAACATCAGTTGCATCATATTCAAATGCGTTGATTACAACCCCGTGTGTTACTTCGTCCCAACCTACTTTTTTTTCAGCCCCTAGCTCTCTTTGTCCTCTTTGTGTATTGCTTAATACATTGTCTATACTCATCTAATATCCTTACTTAACTTCATTGTATGCACGAGTGATTGCTTGCATATTTGAATCTATGATTTTTTGTGGAAACTTTGATAATACTTTCTTCATTCTATCTAGAAAATAGTCAAGTTCAAACATGCCAGATTGCTTAATGAAAGCCCCAAGCATAGGAGCATTTGGAACAGCTCTGCCTATTGTGTCCATTGAAATCTGCATACAGTCAACAACAAACACTCTATCACTTTTATCTTGTAAGGATGGAATTCCAGCCAATAGAGCTTCTTTGTCTGTGTGTGTTGTGATAATATATTGAGTTGTTGGCTTGTCATTTTCAGTTATATTGTCTGTAAATGCAAGGGCAGGATCAATAACAAGAACAAAATCAGGGTTCATAAATTTCTCATGGTTAATGATTTGCTCATCATCAATACGATTATATGCACGCATTGCTGCACCTCTTTTTGCAGAACCATATAGTGCAAACGCTTGAACTTGTTTACCGGTAGTTGAAACTACATCGCCTAAACCCTTTGCTCCAGTAACTGCACCTTGACCAGCTCTACTGTGCCATCTAATCTCTACCATCTCTTCTCCTGAATATTTTGGAATGTAAGCCTATTGTAATCGCAAGACTCTTAATTTAAGCTTTTGTATACACAATTATTTCACAAATTTATCAAAATAATTTTTTTGACAGCACTAAGTGAGTTTTCACTTATGTTATTTGTCACTTTTTTAAGCTCATCATGTGTACCATATCCACAAAGTACAGCAACACTATTTATTCCAGCAGCATTAGCTGAATCTATGTCCATTGTGGTGTCTCCTATCATCCAGAATTCAGCTTCTCCAAAGTGATTTATAGCTTTTTGTATTGGCTCAGGATGTGGTTTTGGATTATTCACATCTTCACGACCTATTAGTGTTTCAAAATAACACATTACACCAAGATGCTCTAATATGATTCTAGAATAACTACCTGTTTTAGTTGTAACAACTCCCAATCTAGCATGTTTGCTAGCTAATTCAATTGCCTTTAATGCATCTGGAAGGAGTAAAGTCATTTCTTTACTAATTAGTTGATAATTTTGTTTGTATATAGATACATGTGCATCTATATGGTCTATATCTACTCCAAGTTTTTCAAACATATATTCAAGTGGATGACCAATATGTTTGACAACTTCGTCGCGCGTGGGCTTTTGTGAACCAAAATGCTCAAATGCTACACCAAAACTCTGCACAATTGCCTCAGTTGAATCAATCAGCGTACCATCCAAATCAAATAGTATTACTTTTTTCATTTTTCTCCTTTTATGTCAAACTTCCAGATAATAAGTAATGGAACAATAAGTCCAGATAGGATAACTATCCATAATAAAATACCTAAATTATCATAATTAGCATTTGTTATTACCACCCCATTTTTTACTACTTCTCTGGTTACCTCAAACCATTGATTTAGATATTTCGTGAGTAATCCCGCTGCACTAAGTGCGATATTCATCAAACTTGCCATAAGAGCAAACCATGTACCCCTGTTTCCACTCGGTGCATATATGGCCACAAGAGTAAGCATAAGCACTCCAGAGATATAAGCAAAAGGCGAAGCAACAGCAGTATCCACAAGAGCAACAGTGCGTGCGTCAATACCTAGATATGTGTGCATTCCATAATAAAGCCCAATTGTTGGTAGGGATAGAAAGAATCCTAATATAGTGAGAAAAACTAAAACTTTTGTAATAGATTGCTCGATTATATATTTGGAGCTTATCCACATACCAACAAGTGCCACAGCAGCCCCTATTTGTGAGAGTGTCCCAAAAAATGGCTCATCAAATTTCAAAACATCAATTTCCCACCATTGCAAAGCTGGTCCAACGCTAGGCATAGCACGATATACAAATATTATTATCATGGCTGAAACTATATATCGTATTGCATCTAAAGGTAAATCTTTTATGAGACTACTAAGCATATATAAAACCACAGCTAATGATATAAAAAAAACAATTTCTTGAGAGTAGGGTACATCATTATAGCCAACTGTAACAGTAAATAATGCAAAAGCCAAGCCACCTAAAAATATAGACTTATTGAGCGGTGATACTGGTGTATGATTTAATTTCACAAACGTAACACCAATAACACTTAAAATAGGTATAAATAATGAAATTTTAAATATAGTCTCATAAGAATAATATTTGAGTAGCCAGCCACCAAGACCAGCAACAATAAAGACAGCCAACCCGAGAAATAACCTAGCAAGAACTTGCACGGTTGCTAGCTCTTTATCTATATCAACTTGATTTTGTGTTCTATCTACTACTTCTGTACTCATGGTATCTGCTACTACATCTTGGATTACAAATCCAATCACGGTTATCACGGATGCTATAATATATAATTTATTTGTATTGTACTCGTGGATTACAGGATAGTTGCCTACAATAGCAATCATAACAACTGTACCAAGAGCGATAAGTGAAGCCCCAATATAGACATAAACTTTACGATTCGAACCAAAAATAGATACCGAGTCCACCATCTGACCAAATATCATTTTTATAGTCCATGGAAAAGTTAACCAAACACCAAGAGCGACCAAATCAGTTGCACTAAGAGTTAGATGTTTTTTAATCCAAAAACTCTCAGCTATAGAGCTAAAGCCACTTGCTCCATATGCAAAATATATCATTAGCAATGGGATATATCTTGTTTTCATCGCCCTAAAGGGAACTATTAGGACATCAAGCATATACATATTTGTCCTCTAAATGTTAATTTTAAAAATTATAGCTAAATCAGATAAAATCACAATGGACTACTCTATTACGAAAAGTAAAAAATAGAAGATATTAATCAGTTAAAATGATAATATAAATAGATTAATTGACATTAATATTGAAATAAAAAAATATTAGTATTATATTTATCTTTTTTTATTCTATATAACTATAATTTCAAGTTATTTTAATATTTAATCGCATAAAATAGTAATTGATAAATATCAAATTAAAGGACTTTATATGGCAAGAGTTGTAGTAATGGGTGGCGGTGTCTCTGGACACACTGCTGCTACATTTGCAAAGAAATGGCTTGGAGACAAGCATGAGGTAGTTGTGGTTACTCCAAATAGCTTATGGAATTGGATTCCATCAAATATTTGGGTTGGAGTAGGACAAATGAGCAAAGAAGAAGTTACATTTCCTCTAGCTCCAGTTTATAAAAAAGCTGGTATTGACTATAGACAAGCAAAAGCACTTTCTATCAACCCAGAAGGAAGTAGCACTCAAACATCTCCTTTTATTACAATAGAGTATACTTCAGCCGATAAAGCTGGCACAAGCGAAGAGCTAACTTATGATTATTTGATTAATGCAACAGGTCCAAAGCTGAACTTTGCAGCTACTCCTGGTCTTGGTGATGCTAATGGTTTGGGTGAACATACCGTATCTGTTTGTACAGCTGATCACGCTATTCACGCAGCACATGAGCTCGCTAAAATTTTTGAAAAAGCAAAAACTAAGAGACAAAAGATTCTAGTAGGAACTGGACATGGTATGTGTACTTGCCAAGGTGCAGCATTTGAATATATTTTCAATATAGAGCATGAGGCAAAAAAAGCTGGCGTGAGAGACAATATTGATATAAAATGGATCTCTAACGAGTCTTTTTTAGGCGATTTTGGTATGGGAGGAATGCATTTGAATGTTGGTGGATATACAGCATCAAGTAAAATTTTTTCTGAATCATTATATAGTGAAAGAAAAATAGATTGGATAATTGGGGCTCATGTCAATAAAGTTGAAAAAGGCAAAGCACACTATGAGCTTCTAGATGGGACAATGAACGAAGAGGAGTTTGATTTCGCAATGCTTATACCACCTTTTGCTGGTGTTGGTCTAAAAGCATATTCTAAAGATGGAGGCGATATAACTGATACTATATTTGCACCAAATGGATTTATGAAGGTTGATGCTAAATATGACGCTGGAGCATATGAAAATTGGAAAGCTAGTGATTGGCCTAAAACACTACAAAACCCAACATATAAGAATATGTTTGCTGCAGGAATCGCATTTGCACCACCACACCCAATAAGTAAACCAATGAGTTCACCAAATGGAACACCAATCACTCCAACGCCTCCAAGAACTGGTATGCCAAGTGCAATGATGGGTAAGGCTGTTGTTTCAAGTATAGTTGACATGATTAAGGGTGCACCTGAACCTACACATACAGCATCAATGGCTGAAATGGGAGCTGCGTGTGTAGCAAGTGCTGGAAAAGGAATTTTTAGTGGAACAGCTGCTGCGATGACTGTTTATCCAGTAGTGCCTGATTTTGAAAAATATCCTGGCGTTGGAAGAGATCTTAATATGACATCTGGCGAAATTGGACTGGCAGGACACTGGATTAAACACTTTTTGCACTTCGCATTCATATGGAAAGCAAAACTTAAGCCAGGTTGGACTCTAATTCCAGAATAAAAATAGATGGTAGCCTTGTCTGAGTTCAAGAAGAAATATTTTCTGAGCAAAAGGCGAAGCTTTAGTGAGATGAATTAGTGATAAGCTTTGCTTTGAGCTAAGAAGAAAATAATTAAATGAAAAAGGAAAACAAATGGCAGCACAACATATGGAACATATACAACCATACAGCCCACAAGCAGGCACTATGGTACCAGGAAAATTTAGAAAATTCTTACGCACATGTGTAATTTGGCAATTTATAAGATTTATTGCTATCAATATCAAAATGACTCGATTGATACTAAAAAGTCATCATTAATAGATTATGCACATTTAGTGCATAATATTCACAGATACTAGCTTTACACAATGCAAAACTTTAAAAAATTATAATATTCAGTAAAAAGTAGATTATTAAGACTTTAAGCCCCCATTTGATACAATAACAACAATATACTTATAGATTACAAGGTACAATATATGTTTGATACACTCACAGAAAGTTTTAGAAATACAATAGGTAAAATCAGGTTTAGTGATGACAATAAGGCATTATCACGAGCATGCGATGAACTAAAAAAATCACTTTTAAATGCAGATGTTCATCATAAGGTTGTTAAAAATCTAGTTGCAAGTGTTGAGATAAAAACAAAGCAATTAGGCATAGGAAAAGAGAATTTATTAAAAGTATTAAATAATGAACTCACAGATTTGCTAACCGTCACTGGTAATCAAGGTTTTGTATTTGCATCGAAGCCACCAACAGTTGTACTTATGAGCGGACTTCAAGGTAGTGGTAAAACAACTACAACTGGAAAATTGGCATATTTTCTAAAAGAGCAGAAAAAGAAAAAAGTGATGGTAGTAGCAGCAGATTTACAAAGACTTGCTGCTGTTGAGCAATTACGACAAATTACAACACAAGTTGGTGTTGAGCTTGTGGCTGATGAGAATATGAAAGCAGAAGAGATTGTAAAACTAGCCTTAGCCAGAGCAGATAAAGAGCTATATGATGTTGTACTTATTGATACTGCTGGACGACTTGCTATTGATGATGAGCTTATGAGCGAACTCTCCAGAATCAAAGAGATAGCCGCACCTGATGAGATATTTTATGTGGCTGATTCTATGACTGGTCAAGATGCCATTAAAACCGCTATTACCTTTAAAGAGAAAATAGGCATAAGTGGCGTTATACTAAGTAAGTTCGATGGAGATAGCAAGGGCGGCGTTGCACTAGGACTAGCAGAGCAGGTTGGTGTTCCGTTGCGGTTTATAGGTAATGGCGAGAAGATGGCTGATCTTGAACAGTTTATACCTGAGAGAATCGTAAGCCGTCTGATGGGAGCTGGAGATATTGCATCACTTGCTGAACGAACAGCAGCTGCTATTGATCCAAAAGAGGCAAAAAGAGTTACCCAGAAGATAAAAAAAGGTACTTTTAGTTTCAATGATTTCCTAGAACAACTAGAATCTATGAAAAAACTTGGCTCAATGAAATCTCTTATGGGCATGATACCTGGCATGGGTGGAATGGCTAAACAACTTGGTGAGATGGATATGGATAATTCAAGTGAAATTAGAACAATCAAATCTATGATAAGCTCAATGACAAAAAAAGAGCGAGAAGACCCGTCACTTTTAACAAATAGTAGAAAAAGAAGAATTGCACTAGGTGCAGGACTTGGTCAGGTAGAAGTCAATAGGGCGATTAAGCAGTTTGATAGTGCAGCAAAAATGGCAAAACAATTATCAGGGAAAAATGGCATGAAGCAAATGCAAGACATGATGAAGCAGATGCAAGGTGGTGGTGGATTTGGACAAATGGGTAGAAGATAGCAAAAATATAGATAATTTAATATAGATTTTATAAAGCTTATGGTATATTTTCATCTCTAAAATGACTTATGAGTTCATAAGCAGTTAAAGCATTGCAAAATTAAGGAAAAAACATGACAACAATCAGAATGACTAGAATGGGTAGAAAAAAGAAACCTTTTTATAGATTAGTAGTAACAGATAGCAGAAAAAGAAGAGATGGTGGATGGATAGAATCAATTGGACATTACAATCCAGTATCTGCTGAAAAAGTTTTAGTTATTGATACTGAGAGACTAAATTACTGGTTAAGTGTTGGCGCTCAAATGAGTGACACAGTTAAAAAATTAACTACAGCTAAATAATTTTTCTATGACATCAGAATTCATCGCAGCGTATGTTAAGCTTTTGGTTACAGTGCCGAAAGCTGTACGAGTTGAGATGGTTAATTCAAATGATGAGTGCGAAGAGATGGTTATATTTGTCGACTCTGAGGACATAGGAAAAGTGATAGGTAAAGATGGCAAAATGATTAATGCTATTAAAACATTCATCTCTGGTTGCAAAGCCAAGGGTGGTGCTAATTATCGTATTAGCGTACAAACAACAAATTAATGAGTGAAAAATTTTTCATAGCCCAAATCGGACGAACAGTCGGACTTATGGGTGATCTAAAACTCCATTTACATACAGATTTTCCCGAACAATTTAAAGTAGGCTCTATTTTTGAAAGTGATAGAGGGAATATTGAAATAATATCATACAATAAAGCACGAGGTATAATTCGCTTTAGGGGATATGAGGGCATGGATAGTGCCAAAAAACTAACCAATGCTAAAATATATACTACTCAAGCAAAAACTGAAGACGAATGTAAACTAAAGCAAAATGAGTATTTTTGGTTTGATATTATAGGTTGTACGGTAGTTGAAAATGATGAAGTTTTAGGTACTATCGAAGATATTGATAGGCTTGGAAGTACAGATTATTTGGAAATAATAACAGATGAGATTTTAGTTCAAAATGGACTACCTAAACGATTTTTAATACCTTATATTCCTAGATATATAGAGGCAGTTGATTTGGACAAAAAAGAGTTAATATGCAAAGATGCTAAGGTGATCTTGGAGAATAGTTAATGAAATTTACATTTGTGAGTTTATTTCCAAATATTGTTAGTGGGTATTTTAGTGAAAGCATTTTAGCTAAAGCAATAGATGATAACCTCATAGAGATAGATTATGCAAATCCACGAGATTTTACAACAAATAAGCATGGCAAAGTAGACGCACCAATGATAGGTGGTGGAGCAGGAATGCTTATGTCTCCCCAACCAATATTTTCAGCTCTTCAATCAATTAAGTCAAAAAATATAGATACACACATCATAGCTTTAACACCAGTAGGAAAGAAGTTTACTAAAAATGATGCTATTAGATTGTCCAAAAAACACCATATAGTACTTATCAGTGGAAGATATGAGGGTATTGATGAACGAATAATAGAAACATCAGTAGATGAAGTTTTTTCTATTGGTGATTTTATAATTACAGGCGGAGAACTTGCTAGTTTGGTAGTTTGTGATTCTATTAGCAGACATGTTTATGGTGTTCTTGGCAATATGGAGTCATTGAGTGGTGAAAGTTTTGAAGAAAATCTATTAGAAGCCCCAGCTTTTACAAAACCTGATAATTTTGAAGAAAAGTTAATAGTTTCAGAATACCTAAAGGGAAACCACGGTAAAATTACAGCCTTAAAAAGGGCGTTATCGCTCTATAAAACAGAATATTTCAGACCTGACTTGCATAGCAAGATCAAACAAAAGGCAAAAAAATGAGAAACAGATTTATAGATAGCTTTGAAAAAGCACAAACAGAGAGCAAAAACATACCTCAGTTCAGAGCTGGTGATACATTAAAAGTAGCAGTAAGAATTACCGAAGGTGTAAAAGAGAGAGTACAAAACTATGAAGGTCTTTGTATTGCTATCAGAGGTGAAGGTACAGGTAGAACATTTATGGTTCGTAAAATGGGTGCTAATAGCATCGGTGTTGAGAGAATATTTCCATTATATTCTGACAGCATCGAGAGCATCGAAGTTCTAAGAAGAGGTAGAGTTAGAAGAGCTAAGCTTTTCTATCTTAGAGAACTTAAAGGTAAAGCGGCTCGTATCAAAGAGCTTAGAAGAAAATAATCTTCTATTAGTTGCATAAGCAACTAATAACAACTTCATGAACATACTTCAAATCATTTTTACTCGCATAATCACTATTTTTCAATTTATATTAGTATTTACATATTTAATATTTGATGAATTAATCTGGGATAGACTAATTGTTCCAATCAATAGATATATATCATCATTAAGAATATTACAGACTCTTGAACATAAATTATTGGCTACAAATAGACATATTTTGGTTGTATTGTTTGTTGGTCTATTTGCTGTTGTTGAATTAGTAGGTATAGTCGCAGCTGGAATTGCTTTGAGTGGCAATGTGGTAGTGGGAATTATTTTGTATCTTAGCAAGATACCAATCGCGGCATTTACATTTTGGATGTTTGGTGTTGTGAAGCCACAACTTATGACATTTGGATGGTTTGAGATTTCATACGAGAAGTTGGAAGAGATTATAGCTTGGATAAAATATACTAATTCATATAAAATAATTATGTCAAGCTTGCATAATATAAAATCTAAAATCAAAGTAATTTTTGCACTTATAAAAGAACAGCTTCCAGATTCAAATGGTGGTTTTATAGCAAGAACTGTATTAATATATACAATTATCAAAAAAACTATCAATAAATAAACAACCTCATTATGGCTCTTTATGCTATAATTATTTTATCTAATTATAAAAGAGATGATATTGAAAAAAATACAAATAATTTTAGTGTTAATACTGTTTTCATTTAATTTACAGGCAGATGATGTGGATGGGTTAAGTGAAAAAATATACACAAGTCGGCTTGATATTCAAAAAGATGCATGTGACAATGGAAATATGGAAGGATGCTTGCAAGCAGCATTAAGTTATGCAAGAAGAGATAATGTTAGCAAGGACGATATTTCAATGATAAAATATGCAAATTTGGCTTGCGATGGTGGCAATGCAAATGGTTGCAATCTATTGGGCTTATTTTATCTTGGCGATTCGGCAAGCCATAATTTGGATTTATCTATAAAATATTTGTCAAAAGGATGTGAGAACAGAAGTGCATTTGCTTGTGGATTATTGGGAAAGATATACGAAAATGGCTATAAAGATATAGTAATTGATGGGGTTAGGGCAGTATCATATTATGAAAAAGCTTGCAATATTGGCGATAAAAATCAGTCGGTTTGTATGCTAGCAGGCTTAAGACATCATGAGGGTAAAATAGTCCCTAGAGATTACAACAAGGCATACGAATACTATAAAAAAGATATAGCCATCAATGATAATACAGCTGGAAGTTACCTAAATATTTTTGAAATAGATTTGGTAAACAATAGGGCATTTTCAACAATATTAACAAAAGAGTTCAAGAAAAAATTTGGCACAAAAGCATCAGCAATGATGTACCTTGAAATGTTGGAAATTTTTAGATTAACGGCACAAGGCAAAAATTCAAATATATCAAAATGGCAGAAAACTTATAAAGCACAAAAGTTAGATGATTGGGATTTTACATCAATTGATGAGTGGATAAAAGAGAATAAAAATGAAAAAATGAAAATTAAATTACAAAATCTAAGAAAAATATTTAAAGAAGAGAAGTAAATGTCAACATTAATAGAAGCAACAAAACTAAAACACTCATTTGATTATGAACTATTTAATAATGTCAATATCACATTAGAGAGTGGAAATAGCATGGCGATTGTGGGTAAAAGTGGAAGTGGAAAATCTACATTGTTGCATATATTATCCACCTTTGCCATGCAAGATAGTGGAGATGTATTCATCAATGGCAAGAATACAAAAACTATATCCAAAGATGAGATTGAGATTATTAGAAGATATGATTTAGGAATAATTTTCCAATTTCATCATCTGTTTAAAGGAATGAAAGCAATAGATAATATCAATATAGCCACAAGCCTATCTAATCAAAAGCTAGATAATGAACTTTTTGCTAAATTAGAGATTGACAGCAATATATTACAAAAAACATCAGAGCTAAGTGGAGGACAACAGCAACGAATATCAATAGCGAGAGTCTTGGCGAAAAAACCTCGCATTATTTTTGCAGATGAGCCAACTGGTAACCTTGACAAAGAGACTGCACATTTGGTTATGAGGGTATTGCTTGATTATGTGCGTGCAAATAATGCAGGGCTTATACTTGTGACTCATGATGAAGAGATAGCTTTTATGTGCGATGAAGTATATGTGCTTGAAAATAAAAATCTAAGCAAAATGGAAAAATAGATGGCTGGATGTGGATGCGAAAATGGTTATACTGAAGTAAAATCCGTTTTTACTTCGCTTGTGATATCAAAACACCCTCAAGTATAGCATCTATGTCGCCGTCAAGTATAGCATCCACATTTGAAAATGCTTGGTTACTTCTAGTATCTTTTATCTGCTGGTATGGTGCTAGGACATAAGAGCGTATTTGATGTCCCCATCCAATTTCACTCTTTTCAACCCCATCAATAAGAGCCTGTTTTTTTGCCATCTCATACTCATATAATCTAGATTTTAGCATCTTCATTGCACTAGCTTTATTCTTATGTTGACTTCTATCATTTTGGCATTGAACTACAATATTTGTAGCTATGTGTGTTATGCGAATTGCTGATTCAGTCTTATTGACATGTTGACCACCAGCACCACTAGCACGATATGTATCGATACGAATATCTTTATCCTCGATGACTATATCTATATCATCATCAATTTCAGGAGATACCATCACAGAAGTAAATGATGTATGTCTTTTTGCATTACTGTCAAATGGGCTTATGCGTACAAGTCTATGAATGCCATTTTCTACCTTTAGATAGCCATAAGCATTTTCGCCTCTAATGATAAATGTCGCATCTTTAATCCCAGCTTCATCTCCATTTTGATAATCAAGTACCTCTACACTAAACCCATGTCTCTCAGCCCATCTTAGATACATTCTGTATAGCATACTAGCCCAATCTTGACTTTCAGTACCACCAGCACCAGGGTGTATTGTTATAATGGCATTTGATCCATCTTGTTCTCCACCTAACATCATTTGCACTTCAAGTGATTGTACTATCTCTTCAAGTGATGAGGCATCATCATATAGCACAGATAGTGTCTCCTCGTCTTTTTCTGCTTTTGCAAATTCGAAATATTCACTACCATCCTGCAAAGCATCAAATGCACTTTGGTACTTTCCAAGCATTCGTTCAAGTTTTGTTTTTTCCTGAGAAACTTTACTAGCATTATCACTATCATTCCAGAAATCAGCCTCTTGTTGTGCTATATCAATCTCATTTAGTCTATCTTTTATATCTGATGGTTTTACAATATTTGTAATGTTTTCCATCTTGATATTCAATGTTTTTAGTAATTCTCCATACTCATATGCATCCATGCAATATTTCCTCAGTCATAATCTTTGTAAAATTTGCTATTATTTTATCCAAATATAGCACCAAGTGAGGTTAAAGTGATAATAGTAAATACGATAGATGAATTTATCAAAGAGCGTTCAAAGCTAAATGGCTCTGTGGGATTTGTTCCTACAATGGGAGCCTTGCACAAAGGACACCTCTCATTGATCCAGCACTCAACTAGTGAAAATGAACATACAATAGTATCCATATTTGTAAATCCAGCACAATTCTTAAAAGGAGAAGACCTAAATAGCTATCCAAGAAAAGAGGCTGCAGATATAGAGATATGCAGAGTGGCCAAAGTAGATATACTTTTTATGCCTACAAGTGATGTAATGTATGATAGTGATGAACTTGCAATATTAGCACCTGCTATTAGTGGCTATATACTAGATGGCGCATCAAGACCAGGGCATTTTGGTGGAATGCTCCAAGTGGTAATGAAATTATTAAATCTCTCTAAAGCCACAAATGCATATTTTGGGAAAAAAGATGCACAGCAACTTTCACTTATAAGCTCCATGGTTAAGCACTATTTTATAAATGTAAATATAGTTCCATGCGAGATAGTGAGAGATAAAGATGGACTAGCTTTAAGTAGTAGAAATATATATCTAAGTAACGAAGAGAGAGAGAAAGCTTTGTCAATTCCAAATTCACTAAAGCTGGCTACACAGCTTATAATTGGTGGCGAGACTAATTGTGCAATTATAAAACAAAAAATCACCGAAGTAATGAGTGGTAATATAACAATAGATTATGTAGAAATAGTTGATAGAAAATTTTGCATGATAGACAAGATTGTGCCAAAAGATACTATCATCCTAATCGCAGCACGAATAGGTACAACTAGGCTAATTGACAATATGTGGGTTTAGTCGATAATAGATTGAGGTACATTTTCTGTGACAGACTGCTGAGATTTAGCCTCTTCTTCTAGTTGCTCTTCTTGGACTGCACTTGGATTTCTTTTTATGTAGCCAAGTTCTACTAGGGTATCTATGGTACCTTTTACAACAGGCACAGCAGTATCAGATGCATAATATGATTTTTTTGGATTTATTACTAATGCACCTATGGTATATTTATGACCATAGTTATCATTTACAAATCCAAAGAAACTACTTTGGTACTGATTTGCTTTATACCTACCATTGACAACCATTTTTGCTGTTCCTGTTTTACCACCAATTATAAGACCTGTTGTTTTTGCCTTATAGCCAGTACCTTCATTGACAGTTTTAATTAGAATATTTTGTATTTGAGATGCTGTCTGTTTGCTAATTGCTTGGATAATATTGGAGTTTGATGGCAAAATATATTTATCACCATTAATATCTTGAAAATAATCAACAATATGTGGTTTTGGAATAATGCCATCGTTATTAAATGCTGCGTACGCTTTAAATAGTTGCATAAATGAAACCATCAAGCCATATCCATATGAACTATTTGCTCTATATAATTTCTTCTCTAGTATGTCAGACGATTTAATCTTACCAGCTAAATCTCTAGATAAGTCGATGCCACTAGGCTTAGTAAGTCCAAATTTGATAAGTCCATCATGGAATTGTTGTCCTGTAACAAGCCAAGAGATTAATGATATTCCTACATTTGATGAATGAACTATGATATCAGTCGCACTAAGGGATTCATATCTATGGTCACCATCTGTTATTGGTCTTTTCCCTCCAATGTCTAATGAGCCACCAAATAGATTAAATACAGTTTCTGGTGTTACTTTTTTATGCTCTAGTGCTATTGCCAGTGTAAATGGTTTTAGTACGGATCCTGGTTCATATAGATATTCACTGAACTTTGGATTTAGAGAGTTAATGTCATTTTTTGTAATATGATTTGGGATAAATCTATTTGAACTTGCAATACCAGCTATTTTGCCAGATTTACTCTCCATTACAACTGCAATTGCCTCATCAGAATCTGATGAGTTTTTCATCTCATCAAGTATCTTTTCCATGCGTTTTTGCAAGGCAACTGATACATTTAGGTGTAGATCAAGACCATTTATTCGTGGCGTCATAGATGTTAGTCTATTTCTAACAACATCACCAGTCACATCTCTTTTTCCTGTAACTTTTCCATTATTTTTAAAAGCTATATAGCTTTCATATCGTCGCTCAAGCCCCTGTTTGCCGATAGGCCTAACATATTCATTTTTAAGATATTTGCCAGTATATCCTATGAGTGGTGTAAGCGTTGTACCAAGCGGAAATACTCTCGTCTCTTCATTTTCAATAACATCTAAGCCGTATACTATCTCAACACCATTTTTCTTTTTCATTGGAATAAAAACATTAAGCTTTCTAAGTTTTTGAGCTAATGATTTTAATTGTGCAGCGTGCCTTGCGTCAAGTTTACTGGATAAAAGTATACGACCCTTATAGATGTGATTTCCATATTTATCGCTAAATGACCTAGCAATATCTTGTTTTTTTATACCACTATATAGACTAAAAAGTGTTACAAATATTCTTCTATTAGGTGGATTTATACTCTCAGCTCGCACAGATGCTTGATATGTCTTTTGGCTTTTTGCTAGCACATAGCCATCAGAGGAAATAATGGAGCCTCTAATTGACCTATCATGAATAATAGCAGTATGGCTTGGAAGATCTCTGTCTGAAAAAATAGTGTTAAGTGTTGATGCTGCAAAAATAATAATAGCTAATAAAAATATTCCAAATAGAAATACAAGCTTACTGCTTTTTTCTGAAGGGTTATATTTAAAATTATCTGTTGACATGTATTTCCTGTTTCTAATCTGTTCAATATTTTAGTGGAATATCTCTTTGATATAGACAATATTACATGAAACTATTACAATATTTTGGATAAAATCAATAAAATATTAATAGAAAATTATATTAACAAAGTGAGCATTATGATTGATAGGGTACTTTTTACGACTGTGATACTACTTATGGGGTTTGCACTTATTATGACATATTCATTGTCAGTATATACGGTTATATATAATTCATCTGGTGAGTTTTCATTTTTTATTCGTCAGCTAATAGCTGTTTTTTTTGGAATAGGCGTAATGTTGTATTTAAGTACTCTTGATCCAGATAAGTGGTTTGTCAAAATAGGACTAACATTATTTATTGTTTTTTTATTAATTATGATAATAATGCCATTTTTGCCATCATCATTGGTTTCTGCTACAGGTGGAGCAAAAAGATGGATAAGTCTAGGTTTTATCAAAATCTCACCAGTTGAATTCTTTAAGATAGGTTTTGTATTTTTTATATCATGGAGTTTCTCTAGAAAGTTACTTCATAGACAAAATATGAGTTTTAAAGAGGAACTTTTGGCTTATTTGCCATATTTATTTGTATTTATGATTGCAGTTATTTTGATTGCAGTTATACAAAAAGATTTGGGTCAGACGATGGTTCTTGGGCTTACTTTGATGATTATGCTATTTTTCTCTGGAAGCAGTTTGAAATTCTTCTTTTCACTCATAGGGGTTGGTTTGGTTGGTATGATTGTATTAATAAAAATCGCCCCACATAGAATTACTCGGATACTAGAATGGTGGGCAGGGGTGCAAGACCCAGTTTTGTTAGCATTACCATTTGATTGGCTGGAATCACTTAGGGTTGACATGATAAGTAAAGAACCTTACCAAGTTTCTAATTCGTTAAATGCAATCAATCATGGTGGAATTTTTGGTACTGGATTAGGCAATGGGCAGTTTAAGCTTGGATATCTCAGCGATATTCATACTGATTTTGTTCTTGCTGGTATCACAGAAGAGTTTGGCTTTATTGGACTTATTGGTGTCACTTTTGCTATTATGCTTATAATTTTTAGACTATTTAGAATGGCCGGAAGACTTAATAATTCAGTTTATTCACTGTTCGCAGTTGGCATAGGGTTGCTAATAGGCTTTTCATTTATTATTAATAGTTTTGGTGTAGCAGGAATTACACCAGTTAAAGGAATTGCAGTTCCGTTTGTTAGTTATGGCGGTTCACAAATATTAGCACTTTGCGTTGCGATGGGAATGGTGTTGATGATATCTAAAAAAGCTCACTCAGAGCGAAAAGAGGCATTATGAGTATAGTCATGACAGGTGGTGGCACTGGCGGGCACCTAGCAATAATAAAGGCTGTAAAAGAACAAATTCACAATAGTAAACTTATCTATATCGGTTCTAGTATTGGTCAAGACAAATCATGGTTTGGAGATGATGAGCAGTTTAGTGAAAAATATTTCATGGATACAAGAGGTGTTGTTAACCAAGGAATACTGGGCAAGGTAAAGTCACTATGGTTATTAGCAAAAGCCACCACTAGTGCATACAGAATATTAAAAGCTGTTGATGCTAAAGTTGTATTTTGTGTAGGTGGATTTAGTGCCGCACCAACATCTATTGCCGCTATCATAGCTAGAGTTCCGCTAGTAATTCATGAACAAAATGCAGCCGTTGGCTCACTAAATAAGATACTTCGCAAATATTCATCTAGTTTTATATCATCGTATGATGATAATAGTCCCATCAAGAGCTATCCGATAAAAAATGAGTTTTTTGAATTATCAAGAGCTAGAGTTGGAGGTGTAAAAACTATATTTTTTGCAGGTGGTTCACAAGGAGCTAAGGCTATCAATAGCTTGGCATTAGAGTTGGCTCCATGGTTGAGGGAACAAAATATAGATATTATTCATCAAGCTGGTGAGAAAAATATAGAGTTTGTTCAAAAAGAATACGAAAAACAAAATATAAAAGCTACAGTTTTTGGATTTACAAATGATATGGCTGGCGTGATGAGTGGAGCTGATTTTGCAATCGCAAGAAGTGGAGCATCTACACTTTGGGAGCTTAGTGCAAATGGACTGCCAGCCTTGTATATACCGTATCCGTATGCTGCTAGTGATCATCAGTATTATAATGCACAGTTTTTAGTAAAGCAAGATATTGCATGGATTATGAGAGAAGATGAGATGGATATTAATGCTATTAAAAATATCATTTTGGACAAAAAAGAGATAAAAACCAGAAGCCAAAAACTACTCAAAAGTATAGCAAGCGATGGTAGTAAAAAGATAGCCTCTTTACTTGAAAGCTACTCCACTAAAGGTTAATCGTACCTCTTTTTTAGTAAAATAGTACTAATTATAAAAACATGGGACTATTTTATGGACATTCGACAATCATTTCTAGATTTTTTTCAAAGCAAAAACCATGAGCTAATTAAAAGCTCTCCACTTGTACCAGATGATGCTACACTTTTATTTACAAACGCTGGTATGGTGCAGTTTAAAGATATCTTTACAGGCAATGCACCAATCCCTGCCAACCCAAGAGCTACAAGCTCACAAACTTGCATAAGAGCCGGAGGCAAGCATAACGACCTTGACAATGTCGGTTATACAGCCAGACATCATACATTTTTTGAGATGCTTGGTAATTTCTCTTTTGGCGATTATTTCAAAGAAGAGGCAATAGCTTATGCGTGGGAGTTTGTTACAAGTGATCAATACCTTGCTCTTCCAATCGAGAAAATGTGGGTTACAGTGCATGATAGCGATGATGAGGCGTTTGATATATGGAGCAAGCATATAGACCCTGCAAGAATAGTTAGATTTGGTGATAAAGATAACTTTTGGCAGATGGGAGATACTGGACCATGTGGACCATGTAGTGAGATTTTTTATGATCAAGGGAGCGAGAATTTTAACACACCTGAGGACAAAATGGGTGGAGATGGCGATAGGTTCTTGGAGATTTGGAATCTTGTGTTTATGCAGTATGAGAGAGATGCAAGTGGCACGCTAACACCACTGCCAAAGCCTAGCATAGATACTGGCATGGGGCTAGAGAGAGTTATAGCAATCAAGGAAGGTCAGCTAAATAACTATCACACAACAGCATTTGCACCTTACATAAAAGCCCTAGAAGAGTTGGTAGGTAAGAAATATGACTATAATGATAAGCAGAGTGCAAGTTACCGTGTAATCGCTGATCATTTGCGTTCAGTTTCATTTCTTTTGGCTCAGGGTGTAAACTTTGATAAAGAGGGTCGTGGATATGTTCTTAGACGAATTATGCGTAGAGCAATCAGACATGGGTATCTTTTGGGTCTTAGAGAGCCATTTATGTATAAGCTTGTAGATGCTCTTGTGGCAAATATGGGTGGTCATTATGCTTATCTAGCTACCACATCAGATTCTATAAAAAGTGCTATGAGACTAGAAGAAGAGAGATTTTTTGATACTATTGAAGCAGGTATTACGCTATTTAATAAAGAGCTTGAGAATACTACAGAAATATTTAGTGGAGAGGTTGCTTTTAAACTTTATGATACTTATGGCTTCCCACTTGATTTAACTGAAGATATGCTTAGAGAGCTTAATATCAAACTAGATAATGAGGCATTTGAAAACTCAATGAATGCTCAAAGAGAACAATCAAAAGCCAACTGGAAAGGCACAGGGGACGCAGTAGCTACTGGTGATTTCAAAGAGCTTTTAGAAGAGTTTGGTGCAAATAACTTTGTCGGATACACTACAAGAAGCCAGAAATCAAAAGTAGTAGCTATTTTGGATGATGAATTCAAAAGAGTCAAAGAAGCTACTAATGGCTGGGTAATGCTTAATAATACGCCATTTTACGCCGAATCAGGTGGACAAAAAGGCGATAGCGGACTGCTTAATGAAGCTATTCATATAATTGATACCAAGAAGTTTTTAGAGCTTAATCTAAGCCAATTTAGTGGTTCGCTTAAAGTCGGAGATGAGGTTGTAGCTAATGTTTCTAATGATAGGTTGCAAATAGAAAAACACCATTCAGCTACCCATCTTTTACACGCTGCACTGCGAGATATTTTAGGCTCTCATATATCACAAGCAGGTTCACTAGTGGAGCGTAATCGCCTAAGATTTGATTTCTCACATCCAAAACAAATCAGTAGTGATGAGCTAAATATGATAGAAGCATGGGTAAATAATAGAGTTGATAATGCCACTCCTTCCAGAACTCAAAATATGGATATAGAGAGTGCAAAAAATAGTGGAGCAATGGCACTATTTGGTGAGAAGTATGGAGACGAGGTTAGGGTTGTTGATTTTGGCGATAGCTCAATAGAGCTTTGTGGTGGTACACATGTAAACAATACTGCCGAAATAGGTATGTTTATAATCACAAAAGAGAGTGGGGTAAGTGCTGGGGTTAGACGCATAGAGGCTATTTGTGGAGCTGAGGCTGTCTCTTTTGTGAAAGATATTCGCAATGAACTAGATAATGTAAAACATGAAGTCAAAAATCAAGATGCACTAGGTGGTGTAATAAAATTAAAAGAGCAGATAAAAACTCTCAAAAATGAGCTTAGCAATGCTATGAGTAGCCAAAAAAGTGAACTTGAAATAAAAGAGATTAATGGTATCAAGGTGATTATCCAAGAGATAACAAATGGCGATATAAAAACAATAATTGATGAAGCAAAAAATGCTCATGATAAATTAGCTATTATGCTTATTCAGTCAAAAGATGACAAAGTGATGATAGCGTGTGGAGTAAAAGGCATTGATATTAGGGCTGGTGCATGGATAAAAGAGATAGCACCAATACTTGGTGGAGGCGGTGGCGGTCGTGATGACTTCGCTACTGCTGGCGGTAAAGATGAATCAAAGATACCAGATGCCTTGAAAGCCTCCATGGAGTACATACAAAATATATGACATTTTGTCATATAACCTCAATATCCACAATCTTCTCTTTATAATGGTTATATCTCAAATAAGGTATAATTTATGACAATAAAATATAGGCAAACAGATATGACCATAAGATTTAATAATACTAACTCAACACAATCAAAATATAGAGCTATAGATTTATTCGCAGGTATTGGTGGTATTAGGCTTGGATTTGAACAGGCTTTTGGCGAGACAATAGAGTTTGTATTTAGTAGTGAAATAGATAAATATGCACAGATTACATATAATGCAAATTTTGGAGAACTTCCAAGCGGGGATATTACGCAAATAGATGAAAAAGATATTCCGCCTCATGATATTATTCTTGCTGGTTTTCCATGTCAAGCTTTCAGTATTGCAGGACACCGTAAAGGCTTTGAAGATACCAGAGGAACACTATTTTTTGAAGTTGCAAGGATTGCAGCGTACCATAAACCTCGCATAATATTTTTAGAAAATGTAAAAGGTTTTGTAAATCACGACAAAGGAAACACTTTTAGAGTTGTTAAAGAAACATTAGAAGAGATGGGATATAAGGTTTTTACGCAAGTTCTAAATGCAAAAGACTTTGGAGTACCACAAAATAGAGAGAGAATTTATATAGTTGCATTTTTGGGCAATGATATTGAATTCGAATTTCCAAATACAATAGAGCATACTTTAAAAGTTGGCGATATTTTAGAAGATAATGTTGATGAGAAATATACAATTTCGGATAAACTTTGGACTGGACACCAAAGAAGAAAAATTGAACATAAAGCCAAAGGTAATGGATTTGGATACTCTATCTTTAATGAAAATTCTTCATATACAAGCACTATAAGTGCAAGATATTACAAAGATGGTTCAGAAATCTTAATAGAACAAAAAGGTCAAAATCCTAGAAAACTAACTCCAAGAGAAGCTGGGAAACTTCAAGGCTTTCCTAATAATTTTAATATAAAAGTAAGTGATGTTCAGGCTTATAAGCAATTCGGTAATAGTGTTAGTGTGCCTGTAATTAGTGCTATTTCTAAAAATATTTCTAAAATTATCAAGAATGGAAAATAGATGAATATTAAAAAATTGAAAATTGAAAAGAATCAATTTGATATAAATTTAAAATTTTACTTTATATTAAAATATCTTTTAAAAGCTAGTTTGAATGATAAGGATATAAAAAAAATCATAGAAATCTATTCTTTAAATAAAGGATTATTATTTAAAAATGCAATGCTAAGCGATATGGATAATTTGTATGGAATAACCAAATCAGGTTTAAAAAAGAAAGATTTTTTGACTGATATTTTAGATTTATTTGAAACCAAGCTAGATAGTGAACTTTTTATTTTTGGACTTAAGTTAATAGCAATAAAACCACTTTTGTTACTAGAAGCAAAAACAAGAGATTTATTAGACACTTCAAAATTACCAACACTTAATCCTTTATCTCTCGCGTATGACAAAATAACTCTGTTTAGTCCATATTCTACAAGAGTAAGTGGAGCTTTATTATCTTTGATATTTTTTGATAAATTAGAAAATAATGATACTATTTTTATATCAAGTGATACAACAGAATTTTTTCAAGAGTTATCAAAAGATGCAATCAAATTAAAAAATATTGGAGTGGAACCAAATCAAATTTTTATGCTTATGTTTAGTGAGAGTATAAATCAATCTATTATAAGTGATAGTGGCTCAAATTATGAAGATAGAATTTTATCAGTTTTGATTAATATCGGAATAGATAAAAATCAAATAGTCAAAACACACGATAAAAATGATAGTTCTACTGAATTTGATTTTTTCTTTGAGCTTAGTGGAAAAACTTATGGGATTGGAGCAAAAAGAACTTTAAGAGAACGATATAAACAATTTATTAAAACGGCTCAAATGACAAAAATAGATGTAATGATTGAAATAACTTTGGGAATTGATTTAACAGAAGAAAAGGTCAAAGCTATACGAAATCATAATGTTTATTTGTTTGTTGCTGATGAGATTTATAGTGCAGTTGAATATTTACAAAATACAGATGGCATATACAGTACTAAAGATTTAACACTTAGCACATTAGAAAATTTTAGATAGGAGATGGCATGAAATCACAAAAATATATTATGCTTTATTGTGATGAGTTTAAAATAGATATTTGGGAGCAGTATATGCAAATTTTAGATTTACCACGAGACACGAAATGTATCAAGATAATGGTTGCGGATATTATTAAGTTTCAAGAATAGTAAACAACAAGGGATAATAATCATGTACCAAAAAGAAATTCAAGCCCTCAAAAAAGCAGGTCGATTTAGAGAGAGAAAGATATATGATGATGTGTTAA
>DZCE01000005.1:29937-59943 GCA_022736375.1 Arcobacter nitrofigilis
GCCCTCAAAAAAGCAGGTCGATTTAGAGAGAGAAAGATATATGATGATGTGTTAATTGATTGTATGAGTAATGACTATTTAGGACTAGCTAACAATAAAGAGCAGTTTGAAAAAGCAGTTAATCTTGTGAGGGAGTATGAGAGTTTTGCACCAAAATCAAGTATGCTTGTGGGCGGATATCATAGGGTTCATAAGATATTTGAAGATGAAATATCTACTCTAAATGGCTTTGAGTCTGCCATTACAGTAGGTAGTGGATTTTTGGCAAATATGGCGTTAATAGAATCGCTTGTACGAAAAAAAGATTTCTTGCTAATAGATGAAGAGTACCACGCAAGTGGTATTGTAGCATTACAAATGATTGATGATAGATACATGAAATTTAGACACAATTGTGCTAGCGACCTAAGAATAAAACTACTAGATATAAAGAGAAAACTAAATCCAAAAAGAATAATTATAGCTATTGAGGGTATATACTCTATGAGTGGTGATATTTGCACTAAAGAGCTTTTTGATATTGCTGATGAGTTTGGTGCCATATTGATAGTCGATGAAGCGCATAGCTCTGGCACTATTGGAGGCAACCTACTAGGAGTATTTGATTATTATGGTATAACACCAAAAGCAAATCATATAAAGATGGGAACACTAGGCAAGGCATACGGTAGCTATGGAGCTTATATACTAGCATCAAGAAATATTATATCATTTTTGGAAAATAGAGCAAAATCAATTATATACACAACATCACTATCCGTGTTTGATACAGCTCTAGCTTTAGTTAATTTGAGATATATTCATGAAAATGCAAAGCGTATAAACAAAGAGATTAGTGATAAAATAAACATTGCAAATGAGATATTAAATATCAAAACAGATTCACTAATAGTTCCAATAAAAGTCAAAGATAACCATACGGCAATAGAGTTTCAAAAACTATTACAATCAAGCTGCTATTTGATAGGAGCAATTAGACAGCCAACAGTAAATCATCCCATCTTGAGAGTTATATTACGGTGCGGTGTATCCACAAAGTCACTAAAAGAGTTATTTTTGATTATAAAAAGGCTAGAACTAAAATCAATATAGTATAATATTATTAAAATGACAATAGAGGTAACTATGTTTTTTAAAATGATAAAAGGTACTTTTGCTATATTCACTATTTTTGGGATAGCACTTGTGGCCGCATTTATATATGCTTATACCCAAATATCGTTAGATGCAAGACAACTCATAGACTATAAGCCAGATGCTTCAACATTGGTGCTTGATAAAAACGGTGCAACTATTGGTTATATATTTAAAGACAAACATAGACTTTACGCCACCTATGATGAGATGCCAAGATCACTTATAGAAGCTCTCATAGCCATAGAAGATACCAGATTTTTTGAGCATAATGGAGTTAGTCCTGATGCTATTATTAGAGCATTATTTAAAGATATAAAAGCTGGTAGTTTTGTAGAAGGTGGAAGCACAATCACACAACAGCTAATAAAAAATAAACTTCTTACCAGTGAGAAAAAAATAGGTAGAAAAGTAAAAGAAGCCGTTTTGGCAATGAAAATAGAAGATGAGCTAACAAAAGAAGAGATATTAGAAAGATACCTCAATGAGATATTTTTTGGAAATGGATATTATGGGGTAAAGACAGCGGCTAGAGGTTTTTTCCATAAAGAACTTAAAGAGCTTACACTGAAAGAAGTGGCCATACTTGTAGGATTACCAAATGCTCCAAGTTCATTAAACCCGTTAAAACACTATGACAAGTCACTTAATAGAGCTAATAATGTTTTATACCGTCTCAAAACTTTAGGATGGATAAAAGAAGATGTGTATCTAGCAGCCATAAAAGAGACACCAGTTGTGTATGAATCAACTTTGACTCAAAATTTGGCTCCATATATTACTGATGAAGTTGCAAGACAATTTGGTAAAGATATAGAGGATTTAAAAACTGGTGGATATATTGTGCATACAACAATCGACTTGAAACAGCAAAAAATAGCAGAAGAAAGCATAGATAAAGCATATAAAAATGCTATGAGAATGAGTCCAAGTAGCTCACTAAATGCTGCACTAATTTCTATTGAAAATTCAACAGGAAATATACTTGCTATGGTTGGAGGAGTTGATTATACAAAAAGTTCATTTAATCGTGTGACACAAGCCAAAAGACAGCCAGGTTCATCATTCAAACCTTTTATATATCAACTAGCACTAGATAGAGGCAATAATCCATCTACCCCTATAAGTGATGCACCAGTAGAATTTGAATATATAGACCCAAGTGGCAAGAAACAGATGTGGAAGCCACAAAATTATCATGGAGAAAGTTCTCGTGGTTCTATATCAATTCGCGATGCATTGGTTAAATCTAGTAACCTTGCCACTATAAATTTAGTAAACGATATTGGTCTTGGTACAGTTATAAATAAATTAGAGACACTAGATGTGACCAATATACCTCATGATATGTCAATATCTCTTGGTAATATTTCGGTAAGTCCTCTGCAGATGGCAAAGATGTATACTATTTTTAGCAATAACGGTAACATTATGGAGCCAATATTAGTTAGTAAAATCATCGACAGAGAAGGAAAGACAGTATTTGAATCTAGGAATGAAACAAAAATAGTATTTACAACTTCAGGTCAAGCTTATCTTATGACAAGCATACTTCAAGATGTAGTCAGAAGAGGCACTGGAACTGGGGCAAGTGTTGGTGGTATAGATTTGGCAGGAAAGACAGGAACAACAAATAATAGTGTTGACGCATGGTTTTGTGGATATTCACCAACTGTGGAAACTGTTGTATGGATAGGTAGAGACGATAATAAGCCTATGAGCAGAAATATAACTGGCGGCAGTGTAGCAGCACCAGCTTTTGCATCTTATTATCAGAAACTAATCTCTTTATATCCAAAAACAAAACGAAGATTTAATGTTCCAGTTGGAGTAGAATCAATCAATGGCGAGGTTGGAACCGATGTATCGCCAATACCAGATTTTATAATCAATCCTCCACTGTTAGATTTATTTGATACCAATGCAACTGAATTAATCCCAGAGGCAAATACAACAGAAGAAAACCCTGTTTCAAATCTTGATATTCTTAATGGTAATCAAGATTAGGGATAAAAGCTTTATCATATCAATATTTTAGTATCATTTTATAGTTTAATATGAAGGATGAGAATGAAATTTGTATCGATAATTATGGGAAGCAAGAGTGATTATGAGATTATGAAAGAGTGTGCTTCTACGCTTGAGAAGTTTGGTGTACCGTATGAGCTTATTATCTCCTCAGCCCACAGAAGTCCAAAGAGAACAAAAGATTATGTTGAGGCAGCAGAGCTTAAAGGTGCTCAGGTATTTATAGCTGCAGCTGGTATGGCAGCACATCTAGCAGGTGCATTGGCAGCAACTACTACAAAGCCTGTTCTTGGTGTTCCAATGTCAAGTGGAGAGCTGAGAGGCGAAGATGCATTACTCAGTACTGTAATGATGCCAGCAGGAATGCCTGTAGGTACTGTGGCTATAGGTAGTGCAGGAGCAATTAATGCAGCGTATCTAGCTGTACAAATAATGGCACTTCAAGATGATGAGCTAAAAGTAAAACTTCAAGAAGACCGTATCAGTAAAGCCAAAAAAGTTGCTCTTGATTCTAGTGAAATAGAAGTGATTTTATAATTCAAATGGAAAAAAAGCAAGCACCAAAAAAGAACAAATCAGTCACCATATTTACATCTCCAACATGTGCTTGGTGTAATAAAGCCAAAAGTTATTTTGCTAAAAAAAATATATACTTTAGAGCAGTTGATGTCTCAAAAGACAAATTCGCTTATGAGGATTGCCTCAAGCATGGATGCAAAGGTGTTCCAGTGATTGTGATTGGTGGTATCTACTGGATATGTGGGTTTGATGAGAAAAAAATAGAAAACGCACTAGGAAAAATATGAATAAAGAACCAATAACATTCAGCAATATACTTCTAAAACTCCAAGAGTTTTGGGCAAATGAGGGATGTACTATAGTGCAGCCATATGATATGCCATCAGGAGCAGGTACTTTTCACCCAGCTACACTACTTAGAAGTTTAGATAGTACACCATGGGCTACTGCTTTTGTAGCTCCATCTCGCCGTCCTACTGATGGAAGATATGGAGAAAATCCAAATCGTTTGGGTGCATATTATCAGTTTCAAGTTCTAATAAAACCAAGTCCCGATAATATTCAAGAGCTATATCTAAAAAGCCTTGAGTTTTTAGGACTCAACTTAAAAGAGCATGATATTAGATTTGTTGAGGATAATTGGGAGTCTCCAACATTAGGTGCGTGGGGACTTGGTTGGGAGGTCTGGCTTGATGGCATGGAAGTAACACAGTTTACTTATTTTCAGCAAGTAGGAGGCATAGCATGTGATCCAGTTGCAGTAGAGATTACATATGGAACTGAACGACTTGCTATGTATTTGCAAAATGTAACCAGTGTTTATGATATTGTATGGAATAAAGATGATGAAAATATAACAACTTACGCTGATGTTCATAAAGAGGGCGAATATGAGTTTAGCAAATATCATTTTGAAGTAGCTAGCATAGATAAACTTTTTGCTAGATTCGAAGATGCTAGTAACGAATGTAACCTATGTCTTGAGCATGGGTTGCCTCTTCCTGCGTATGATGAGTGCATGAGAGCAGCTCACGCTTTTAATGTGCTTGATGCTAGAAAGGCAATATCTCAAGCACAAAGACAAAACTATATCCTAAAAATCAGAGAACTTAGCAAAGGTTGTGCTAAGCTTTATAAAGACCAAGAGAATGAACGCAACGAGCGAGTAAAAGCAAGATAATGAAAATCTCCACAATCTACTCATTTCTTGATGACTTAAGTCCATTTAATACTCAAGAGAAGTGGGACAATAGTGGCTTGAATATTGGCTCACAAAATGATATCGTAGAGAGAGTTTATTTGTCTCTTGATATTGATATGGAGATGATTGAAAATATAGAGCCAAATTCACTGATTATTACACACCATCCTCTGATTTTTAGTGGATTAACAGAACTTGATTATGAAAAATATCCAGCAAATATAGTAAAAATAATGATACAGAAAAATATAAGCTTAATTGCCATGCATACAAATTTCGACAAATCACATCTTAATAAATTTGTATTTGAGAATATTTTAGGATTTTCCACGGATAAAAATGATGATTTTGTGGCTACATGCAAAGGAAATTGGACCAAAGAGGAGCTTGTAGATATTTTACAAAATAAGCTACTTTTGGAACATGTAAAGGTAGTAAATCCAAAAGATAAAATAAACTCTTTAGCGATGGTTACTGGTTCTGGTGCATCATTTTTGGATAAAATTACAACCGATTGTTTTTTAACAGGCGATATAAAGTACCATGATGCAATGAAAGCAAAGAGTCAAAATCTCATGATGATTGATATTGGTCACTATGAAAGTGAAAGTTTTTTCGTAGATTGCATGGTTATGCATTTGAAACTTTTACCAATTTTGGGTATAATATCTAATTCAAAAAATCCATTTTCTTATTTAAAATGAATTTGACCATAAAATAGCATAATATACCGTGCCAACATTAACATCCAGAGGAATCAAACAGTGAGTAAAAAACCACAAGAACTAATAGAACTTTCATCAATCGACAAAGACATAGATAGCTATACTCCACAACTAGAACTTTTGGAAAAAAAGATTGCCAGATCACAAGAAAAAATTGATGATGCAAAAGAAGAGATAGCTGGAATAAGTTCATCTATTGAAGAGAATGCAACAAAAATTTCTTCATTTAATATACAAATAAGTGAATTAGCTACACAATTAAAAAGTAGTGAAAAAAAGTCAAAAGAGATTAGTACAGAAAAAGAGATGAGAGCATTATCTTTAGAAGATGATATAGCTAGAGAAAAAATAACATTTGCAAATGAAGAGATAAATAGATTGAGTGAAGCTAATGAAAAGAAAAATGAAATCTTAGAAGAACTAAATAGCGAACTTGTAAAATTAGAAGCAAAGCAATCAGAGATTAACAGCGAAGCTGTAAGCCAAAAAGAGGCAATTGAGAAAAGTAAAGCTGAATTATTTGCAACTAGGGAAGCAAAATCAATTAGCATTGATCAAAAAATATTATCATTTTATGAGAAAATCAGAAGATGGGCAGGCAACACAGCAGTAGTGCCAGTTAGAAAACAAGCATGTTATGGCTGTTATATTAAAATTAATGACAAAACATATTCTGAAGTTATCAAATCATCAGAAATTGTAACTTGTCCACACTGTGGTAGAATTCTCTATATTGAGAGTGAAATAGCAGAGGCGTAATTGCATTATATATTTTATGCGTTTTATCTCTCCATAGTATATATAGCTTGGCTATTTGCCTTGCCCTTTTTGTTTCTACTTTCAAAATTTAAACTAAAATACAAAGAGTCTATACCAAGAAGGTTTTGGCTGAAAAATAATATGCCATTTAGTTCGAATGGAATATGGATTCATGTTTGTTCATTTGGCGAGGCTAGAGCGATAAGCTCTATAGTTTCACAAATACCAAAAGAAATTATAAGGCTTAGTGCTTCTACGCAAACAGGCTATGGAGAGATAAAAAAATATACCAATCAGAGTAGATATTTACCGTTTGAACCATTGCTAATGTTTTGGATTAATAGACAAAAAATGCTTATTGTTATGGAGGCAGAGCTTTGGTATTTATTGTTCTTTGTAGCTCGTAAAAAAGGTGCAAAAACAATTCTTATTAATGCAAGAATGAGTGATAAGTCATTTCCAAAGTACAAAAGATTTCGATGGCTATATAAAAATATTTTTGCCAACATAGATTACATCTATGCACAAACTAGTGCGGACAAAGAGAGACTAGAAATGCTTGGTGCAACAAATGTAATTGTTAATGGAAATATAAAATTTGCATCAATTGTACAAAAAACAAAAGAGTTGCCAAAACCTGATGGCTTACTTGTATGTGCTGCTAGCACACATGACAAAGAAGAGGCTCTGATTTTATCAGCATTTAGAGTGTTAAAAGCAAAGCAACCAACTACAAAAATAGTTGTAGTTCCAAGACATCCAGAGAGATTCGAAGTTGTTGATCGCATGATGACATCAATGGCACAACTTAATGGATATAAATACCACAAGTGGAGTGATAAGGAGAATTTTGAGAGTGATATGATACTTTTTGATGAGATGGGGGAGCTTGTTAATATATATGCTATTTCTGACATTGTAGTACTTGGTGGAGCATTTGAGTCTCATGGCGGACACAATGCAATCGAAGCAGCACAATTTGGATGCAAAGTTATATCAGGCGAACATTATTTTAATCAAAAAGAGATTTTTGCCAATATAGCCAATATTGAAATTGTCAAAAATAATGATTTAGTAGATGTGCTTCAATATCCAGCACTATTAAAGCCAACAAAAATAATCAAAATATCAACAATAGAACCTATACTTGAGCAGATAAACAATGTTTTATAAAAAAGATAATGATACGGTACTCTTTAGGATAAAGGCACAACCAAAAGCAAATAAAAGTGAATTTTGTGAGATTTATGGTGATAATGCAATTAAAATTCGCATAAAAGCACCAGCAGTAGAGGGTGCAGCCAATGAAGAGCTATTGAAATTCATATCTAAGTCTTTTAAAATACCAAAAAGTAGTATAATATTAAAAAGTGGTGATACAAGTAAAATCAAAGTGATCGAATTTCCTTTGAGCGAAAAATTTAATGAATGGATAGATAAAAATGGCTACTGAAAAAGCATACAAATTACTGGCACAACAAAGAGATATATCAAACAAAAAAGCAAAAGAGCTTATGGATAAAGGCTTAGTTTATGTTGGAGATAAAAAAGTAAAAATAGCGAGAGCTGATATAAGCGACGATACAAAATTTAGAGTTGAGACACCTGCTGATGTTAGGGTAATATTTGAAGATGATTATATTTTAGCTATTAATAAACCGGCATTCTTGGATAGTTATGATATTGCTGATACTATTTTTAGTGCAAAATTACTTCATAGACTAGATAGAGAGACTAGTGGTGTTTTATTGTTTGGCAAAGATGAAGCGTGGAGTGAAAAAGCCATAGAGGCTTTTAGACAACGAAAAGTAATAAAAGAATATATAGCGTGGGTAGAGGGCGTTGTTTATGAAGAGACAGAAATAGAAGCCCCAATAGCTACTCATAAGCACAATGGCAAAGCATTTTCAAAAGTAGATGAGCTAAAAGGCAGACCAGCAAAGACCACAATAAAGCCTATTGAAATACAAGGTAAAAAAAGCAAGATTGATATAGTAATTAGCACAGGACGAACTCACCAAATTCGTGTACATCTAGCTCATATTGGTAAGCCTGTTGTGGGTGATAGTTTTTATGGAAGTCGCACGGAAGCAAAAAGGATTTTACTTCATGCTTCAAGAGTCGAGATACTAGGGTATGATATCAAAGCTCCTGAGCCTAATGATATATTGAGATATAAGTAGGCTTAGTCTTTTATTTTAAAAAAACTACTACCACTTCCACTAAATAACCATCCATTTGTAGATTTGGTTGCTAATTGTGGATAGGCAATAAGTGCTGCATTATATAAGTCATTAAGTTCTCTCGCATCTCCATTTACCTCTTTGATTATATCAATTGACTTAATATCTCTCCAGTGTTGATATTTGTATGGAGTGATAGATGTGAGTATATTTTCCTTAAATGTTTTGTAAACTAACGCTGTATCGCAACCAATTTTCGGGAAATAAAATTCAATATTTAGTGCTTCTTCATCATATGCTTCTATAATTTCACCAAACCCACTAACATTAGCCGATGGATAATTATATACAAAAAATGGCACATCAGCTCCAATTGTGCTGCCAATTTTGGCTAGTTCATCTACACTAATGCCTAGATTACAGACTTCATTGGCTAATCTCAGAAAGGCTCCCGCATCACTGCTTCCACCGCCAAGCCCTGCCATTGTTGGAATTTGTTTATCGACAACAACCTTATGATTATAAAAAAAATCTAGCAATTCAAGATTACCACTATAATTACTTAAAGCTATAAATGCTTTATAGATTGTATTGTTTTTTATTTCTACATTCTTAAATCCCTCAAGCGTGAATGTAGTGCATTTAGCAGGGACAAATTGGAGAGTATCATACAAATTTTCAACCCTAATAAATCTCGAATTTAGCGTATGGTAACCATTTTGATGACCTGTAATTTTAAGATAAATATTTACTTTCGCATTTGCTTTAATGCTGTACATTCATCCCCCTTGAATAGTGGCATACGATTTATTTTGTAAGTAATTTCTGCATTTAACACTTCTATTATAGAGAAGAAATTTGGAGTTATTACTAGATATTTGCCATTATCTTTAAACTTTAAATTCTCAATAGCTAATTTTCTTCCTAGTTCTATATCATTTATATCGCCTATATATTCATTACGAGTAAGAGATATAAAATCAAGTGGATTTAATGCTTTTTCATTCTCAAAGCTAAACTTACCCTCATTTACTCTAGCAAGACTTGATAATATACCGTCACATTTTAATACGCTAGCTATCTCATAACCAAGGGAGCGTATATAGGTGCCTTCACTTACCGTAGCTTCAAAATGTACAAAAGGGTGATTGTAGCCCAGTAGTGAAATATTATAAATAGTTGAATTTACATATTTTAGCTCAGTTGTATTTCCGTTTCGTGCATTTTTATAAGCAGCTATGCCGTCTACTTTTTTTGCACAATATTGAGGTGGATAATAGCTAAAATTTCCAAGAAAGCTTTGTAAAACTTCTGAAATTTGATCCTCGTTAAATAATTTGAGCATTTCTATACTTTCTACTTTTTCAATATCCAAAGTAGGAGAAGATGCCCCTAGCCATAGTGTAGCACGATATGTTTTTGGAGTTTTATCAAGATAGTTAAAAAGTTTCGTATACTGTCCAGTTGCTACAATCAAACATCCAGTTGCAAATGGGTCAAGTGTTCCAGAGAAACCAACTTTTTTAGTATCATATTTCCATTTCATACGACCCATATATCCGTTAGATGAACGCCATATTGGTTTATTTACTACAAATAATCTATTCAAATTCTATATCTTCTCCACAAATGAGCTTAATATCTCTTTTCTATTGCCACCAAAGTTAATGGCTAATTTAAATTCCTTGCCACTACTTACTACGCTCTCTAGTCGACCTATTCCAAATATTTTATGCTTCACCAAATCACCTTTTTTAAATGCTGTGCTTTTGGTTATTTTTAGACAAGCACTTTTGACTATGCCAGTTTCACCCAAAAATCTACTCTTTTCAAGCTGTTTTCTTTTTCCTTTGTAAAATCTACTATCCACATAGCACAAAGTTAGGTCAGATTTAGCTCTAGTAATTGCCACATAACCAAGCCTTCGCTCTTCTTCCATATTGCACTCATCTCCAAGTAGTGGGAAAAACTCCTCTTCAAGTCCAATTACAAATAGATGTTCAAACTCAAGTCCTTTAGAGGCGTGTATACTCATTATGGTTACGCCATTTTCTTCAATCTGATCTTGTTCGCTTTTTAATGAAATATCATTTAGAAATTCATCTATTCTCATTTCACTATTTCGTTCTATACATTCATCAAAATAGCCATAAAACTCATCAATATTTTGTATTTTATCTGCTCCATCAGGTAGTGGACGATAATGTTCTTTGAGTTTAATAATATTCTCGAAAAGCACGATAAATGAGTATAGTCCATTTGAACTTATCTCTTCACGAAGCATATTAATATTTTCCGTAAGCTCTAAAAGTGAACCATAAGCTTTTTTACCAATCAAAGAGATTAATGTATCATTTTGATCATTTACTAGACCATATATTGAACTCTTCTGATCAAAAGCCAATTTTTGTATCTTTTCTATAGAGGTTTTGCCTATCCCTCTTTTTGGTTTGTTTATAATTCTAAGTAATGAAAAGTCATCATTTGGATTTGACAAAACTCTTAAATATGAGATTATGTCTTTAATCTCTGAGCGTTCATAAAATCTCATTCCACCGATTAGTTTAAAGTTTAGATTAGCTCTAATGAATCCTTCTTCAAGTGAACGAGAAAGTGCATTTATACGGTACAGAACAGCAATTTCATTAGGATCTACGCCACTTGCGAGAAGTGCTTTTATCTCTAGAGCGATTGCATGTGATTCGTGTGATTCGTCCATGGAGTGTTTTAATTTGATTGCAATCCCATCGCCTTTGTGACTAGTTAATTTTTTTCCAAGGCGGGTTTTATTGTGTTCAATTAGTGTATTTGCTGCTTCAAGTATCTGATTTGTAGAACGATAATTTGTCTCCAATTTAACCGTTTTGGTATCAGGAAAAAGCTTTGCAAAGTCCAGAATATTACGAATATTAGCACCCCTCCAGCCATATATACTCTGGTCGTCATCTCCAACAACACATAAATTATTGTGCTCGCTTGCTAGGTGGCTAAGTAGCTTGAATTGTAGTTCATTTGTATCTTGATATTCATCAACCATTATATACTGATATCTATTGCTGGTCTCCGTTCTTAAGGCAGGATTTTTATCCAGAATTTCATATGTTAGCATTAGTAAATCATCAAAATCTACCAGATTATTTTCAGTTATATTTGCCTGATATGATGTATAGATGGCAGCTATATTTTTATATTCATTTGCCACAGCTTGTGAAGTTACAAATTCAGGAGTTAGTAGCGAATTTTTATATTTAGATATCTCACTGACCAAAAAACCACTACTTAGTTCTATTTTCAGATCTTTTGCAATTGATTTAAGTAGTTTTTTCTTGTCATCACTATCTATGATTACAAAGTTATTTTTTCTTCCAAGTTTTTCTATATTGAATTTTAAAAATAGTAAACCAAATTTGTGGAATGTGCATAAAAGAGGTGGATATGAGCTACTGTAGCCTATCATATCTAAAGCTCTCTCACGCATCCCTTGTGCCGCTTTATTTGTAAATGTTAATGTAAGTGTATTGGCTGGGTCTATACCCACTTCTTTTATTAAATACGCAAGTCTTGATGTGAGTGTTTTAGTTTTGCCACTTCCAGCTCCTGCAAGAATAAGTTGTGGCCCATCAATATGTAATGCAGCTTGTAATTGCTCATCATTTAAATCATTTAAAAGTTTATTCATCTCACACATTTCCCAGCTATTTATAATCTTATTATATCTTTTAAATGGTTAAATACTAGGTGAAATAAATATAATAATATAATATGATAAATTATCAGTATAAATATGCTATAATATAACATTATATTATATAGACACAGAGTCATAGGAGGATGAATGCTAAAGGATTTTACAAAAATAGAGACATTTTTAACCACAGTGAGAGAGCGAAGCTTTTCGAAAGCATCGGCTAAGATAGGTATTTCTCAACCAGCTGTAACACAGCAGATAAAATATTTGGAAAAGCACCTCGGTGTTCCTATTTTAGATAGAAAAAAAAATGGTATTAGATTGACAGCAGAGGGTGAAGAGTTTTATAAAATAGTTTCAAGACTAGAGAGACATCTTAATGAAGCCGAGCTTGATATTATAAGAATTTTAAATAAAAAAACTACATTTAGACTCGGTGCTTCTTTTACTATAGGAACATATGTTATTCCTGGAGATTGCTTGAATTCACTTAGTGATATTATTAATAATGATATCACGCTTGATGTTGCACTTAGTAGTGATATTGTTGCAAGATTGAAAGATAAAAAACTAGATGTTGGCTTGATTGAGTCACAGATTTTAGATAATGACCTTATTTATAGAGAATGGATAGAGGATGAGCTTGTAATTGCAAGTAATGTTCCTATCCCAAAAATGCTAAGAACAGAAGATTTGTATGATTTTTCATGGATTTGCAGAGAAGAGAATAGTCATACACGCAAGATTGTTGGTGAGGTATTTAATGAGCTTGGAGTATCTTGCAAGAGCTTCAAGGTGCTTAGTGAAGTGAGCAATACAACTGCTGTATTGCAATCTATTAAAAAGAGCAAAAAAGACACAGCAAATCCTGTTGTTTCTGTTATATCAAAATATGCAATAGCAGAGGAAGTCGCAGCAGGCACAATGTTCGAAGCAAGGATTATGGGATATGAAATGAATAGAAAATTCTATATCGTATATAATAAAGAAAATAAACATAATACATATATTGATACAATTGTGAATTACATCTTAGATGGAAAATGTTAAAATTTAAGAAAAAAGTTAACGCTTTCTCTTTTTGAGAAGATTTTGATTATTCGGATTATTGAGTAGTGCATTCATTGAATTATCAATTTTTCTATCAACCTTTTCTTTTTGAGCAATTTCTTTCTCTTCTTCCTTGTTTTGTGTTGTGAAATTCAGAACTATTGGTATTTCACCTAAAAATATTTGTGCAATAGAGAGTATTGGAATTGTCACTGTTGTACCAATATTCTCAGATCCAAACCCAGCACCAAAATGAAACTCTCCATTAGTCAATACAGCACTCTCAAAGCTATAATTGCTAATATCAAATAGCGTCATATCACCCATAGTATTAGTGATTCGAGCTGGTAATTCTGGTTCAAACGAGATATTCTCTTTGTGACACAAAATGCGAAACTCTATATTATTATCCAGCATGGCACTAATTATATTTGATATATGATCCGTCATGATTGATTTATAAATTTGTGATTCAAATAGTTTATTTTGCATTATATTCCTTTGATTGTAAAATCTTTTACTTCGTAAAATCCTATCATGGCATTCATTATAGCAAAGCGTTTATACTTTGAAATCTCATTAGATTTTATATCTTTTTCTATTAAAAGCCTATTATCCAAAAGCCTAGCTCTTGTTGTGCCATAAAGTAGTGGAGTCTTTGGTGTTAGCCATTTACTGCCATCATAAAAAGCTATATTTGCAATGGTAGTATCGCATAAAAGTCCATTTTTTGCAATAATAATATCATCAAACTCATTATACTCTTTTGATAATTTATCAAAATTACCTCTGTCGCTATATTTGTATTTATAGTCAATATCTGTATTTAGTATAATAAATTTTTTAAACTTTTTTTGTATGTATGGAAAATAATCTACTGAAATTATATTTTCTGCATATACAATTTTACATCTAAAGAGTTCATTGTTAGGAGCATCAATGAGTGAAGCTAAATCTATTTTAGCAGTTGAGCCAAATAGGTCAAATCTACTTCTATTAAATCTATCTTGATGATACTCTATATTTTGAGCCTCTCCATCTACAATTTTTATAGTCTCAAATAGAGTTGGCATCTAGAGGTAAAAACTCATCTTTTTCATCATCATAATATGAAATGGCACCATTATCAATATCATAATACCAACCATGTAAAAATAGTTCACCACTGTCCACTCTATTTTTAACTACAGGATATGTCATTATATTGTCAAGCTGAAAGAGTATAGAAACTTTTTCAGTAAATCTTTTTAGTTCATTGCTAGAAGCATTTGGCATTTGTGAAATAGCAAATTTTTTGGCATCAGACCCAAGCTCAAGCCATTTAATTGTATGTAAAATATCATCACTATATGGTATCTCTTTGTATAGTGACTCTATAGCACCACAATGTGAATGTCCACATATAATAATATCTGTTATATTCAATACTCCAACCGCATATTCAATTGCTGATGCTGTTGCATGATACTCTTCATCTGGCTTAAATGGTGCTACAAAATTGCCTATGTTACGCACTATAAATAACTCTCCAGGCACACTTCCTGTGATAATCTCTGGACCAACCCTGCTATCACTGCAACCAATAAATAACGCCTTGGGATGTTGTCCATCATCTACAAGCTGTTTAAATCTATCTTCATTTTGTTTGAAATTTGATTGTTTAAATTTCTCGTGACCAAGGGCTATAGATTTTATATTGCTATTTTCTTTATGCATTGTCACCCTTTGTTATACTTGTTAGACTCCATGATAGCTCTTCACCTGCAAACATAGGTACAACATCACCAAATTTTTCAGGCACTAGATACGGAGTTTTTTCTAGTGTAATCGTTTTTTCTAATGGAGTGATACCATAAATATTAATAGCATTAGCAGATAAGAATCTCTCTAGATTATCAAGTTTGTCATGTTTCTCAAAAAGTTCTACTAAGGCTATTAATGCGATTGGCGCTGTAAATACACCAGCTGCGCACCCACATGCTTCTTTAGCATGTTTAGGGTGTGGAGCAGAATCACTTCCAAACATCACTTTTGGATGAGCATCAAGAGCTACTTTTAGCAAAGCATCTCTATCATGCGGTCTTTTTGCGATAGGTTTGCAAAATAGATGTGGGCGAAGCATACCACCAGCCACATCATCTAGCGTGATTAGTAGATGATGTAGCGTGATAGTAGCGTATAAGTTATCAAATTTGTTCAGCAGATCCACACTCTCTTTTGTGGTAATATGTTCCATAATAATTTTTAGCTTTGGAAAATTAGTGGCTAATTTGGCGTAAATAGATGAGAATTCAGCTTCTCTATCCATCACAAAGCCATTAGTTTCGCCATGTACACATAGAGGAATACCAAGCTCACTCATCGCCTCCAAGGAACCACGCATTACCTCTATATCAAATCCACTAAGTCCACCCTCGCTATTGGTAGTAATCCCTGCTGGATATAGCTTAACAGCAGTTAGCTCGTCTCCAAAACTCTTTAAAAAATCATAATTATATTCAGGCTTATAAAATAGTGTCATATATGGCTTAAAGCTATTATCATTTGTGGCTTTATTTATCCTGTTTTTGTATGCTATAAGTTCATCTAGCGTAGTGACGGGTGGTACAAGATTTGGCATAATTAAGCCACCAGCAAATGTATCACTACTGCACTTTGCAATTTGCTCTAGCATCTCCCCATCACGCAGATGAAGATGCATATCAAGTGGGCTTTTGAGTGTTATAGTCATTGAAATCCTTTATAATTGCGTATTCCTTTTTTACTGGCACACGCCAATATACTATTTTCATTTTATCATTTGATGGCTTAATTTTGCATATACCACATGAGATGTAAGCAACAGTAGCTATAAAAAATTCATTTTGCAACATACCTACGGATGGTGGTGTGTAGCTTGATATGGGATAATCAATCCCACCTTCAAAGAGCTGATTGCACCTAAGAATCCTTAATCCAGAGGCTATCATTGCTGTATGAGGTGGTGAATTATCAAAATGCCAAGTAGCATACTGTGAGCATGTAGGATAGTATCTACAATTTGCTGGTGTTAACCTCGATATGTACTGATACGCTTTAATGGGAGCTATAAAAAACTTTTTAATCATGTGCGAATTAAACCATAATCCTAGATTCCTTGGGTTATCATAGCGTCTGCAACTCTTCTAAAACCAGCGATATTTGCACCTATTATTAAGTTGCCCTCGTATCCAAACTCTTTCGCTGTATCATAGGCAATGGTATATATATTGTTACTAATCTCAAGTAATTTTTTATCTACCTCTTCAAAGCTCCATCGTGTCATGCTTGAGTTTTGTGCCATTTCAAGCTGACTTGTTGCCACACCTCCAGCATTAGCTGCTTTTGCTGGAGCAAATAGCACTCCATTATTTATTAAATACTCGGTAGCATCAAGCGTTGTTGGCATATTCGCACCCTCATTTACTAAAATAGCACCATTAGCAACTAGATTCTTTGCATCATTTAGGTTTAGCTCATTTTGTGTGGCACTAGGAAATGCCAAATCACAAGCAATGCTCCAAATATGACGACTATTTGGAGCATAATCTTTCGTTGGTGTATAGACGCTTTTCGTATGGATCTTAGCATACTCTTTTAGCTCCATATCGTTTAATTCCTTTAGCTCTATTAGCGTGTTAAAGTCTAGTCCATGCTCATTGTAAATTGTCCCTTTACTATCACTACACGCTATCACAATAGCACCTAGTGATTGTAATTTCTGGATGGTGTAAAGCGCGACATTTCCACTCCCAGATACACAACATCGCATTCCTTTAATCTCTTTACCTACGCTAGCTAAAACACTTCTAGCAAAATATACAGATCCATATCCAGTAGCCTCTTTGCGCACTAGAGAGCCACCCCATTCTAAACCTTTTCCTGTCAAAACACCATCAAAATTAGCTGTTAACCTTTTGTACTGTCCAAAAAGATAACCAATCTCTCTAGCTCCAACACCAATATCACCAGCTGGAACATCTCGAGTAGCACCTATATGACGGTAAAGTTCATTCATAAATGATTGACAAAATCTTAAGATCTCTCCATCACTTTTGCCTTTTGGATTAAAATCACTACCACCTTTTGCACCGCCGATATTTAGTCCTGTTAGTGCATTTTTGAATATCTGCTCAAATCCTAAAAACTTCATAATGCCCAAATTTACACTTGGATGTAATCTTAGACCACCCTTATATATCCCCACAGCAGAATTAAACTGCACACGGTATCCTGTGTTTGTCTGCATTGTACTATTATCATCCATCCAGCAAACACGAAATATTATGGTTCGTTCCGGAATTACTATTCGCTCAAATATATTGTTTGTTATGTATTTAGGTTCAGACTCCAAAAGTGGCTTTAATGAATTTAGTACTTCTGTGACAGCTTGATGAAACTCTAATTCAAAAGGATTTTGAGTTTTTACTTTTTCTATTGTTTTATCTATATATTCTCTAGCTTGATTATTCATATTATTCCTTTTTTTTAGTGTGCATATTATACATCAATAAAGTAACAGTTAGTCTTTATTTAGTGCAAAAGACCTTGCCGTTAGCTATATAATATGATGGTGACATATTTATGCTATGATAAATAGTTGTACCATATTTCAGGCTATAATACTCTAGCAGTAGCCTTTGTAAAGCAGGCTGCACAGAGGGCTGAAACCATCCATTGTTACTAATTGCTATCATATTTTTTGGCTTGCCTTCATATAACCTCTCACTTGTTGCTTCATAGCAGATAGCATTTCTATATTGGTTACCTTGTAATTTATAATCACCAATTACATCACTAGCCTTATAGTCAATTACACCTTCTTTAAAAAATATTCTATTAACAATTCCAGCAGCCCAATCTGGCAGTGGATTTTGCTCTCCAAAAGGTACTAAAACTACTTTATTTATAACTTGTGCTTTACCATCGCTAAAAACATATGTACTATTTCTAGGTGTACCTTTGTCCCAGTATAATCCTCCTACAACAATATCTATATGAGCAGATCTTCTGAGAAGTTCACCAAGAAGATACTCCTCAGTATTGAGAAAAAGTGGAAATACGGATTCAGGCAATACTACTATTTTTTTCTTTTCAAATATTGCTTTATCGATATTGGCATAAATCATATTCATAATATCTTTTTGATGATCTGTTTGCCATTTCATATCCATTGTTACATTTGTAGTTATTAGTTTTATGTTTTTATTTATTTTTTCATTTGAGTTATGAAGCTCAAAATTAAATGCAAGTATCATAAGCCACAAATAGACAGGTCTGTTGAAGTGTTTTGAAATGACAATGGCAAATAAGATTATTGCAAACTGGTATTTTTGAATTCCTAAATAGCTCTCCACAAAAATAAGTTCAGGCTTGAGCCAATCAAATCCAAGTGGATGAATGAAGCTCAAAAATAGTAAAAATGTAGCTTGAAATATAGAACTAGGAATTTTTGTTTTAAAGCTCAAAAAGTGTGAAATAAAACTAAAAAACCAAAATATAACCCCATACATTACTATCAATAAGAGTGTCCCAATAGGAATAGCCCAGCTCATATCATAAAATCTAAAGCTTAGCAGTATCCACCAAAACCAAAATAGTGAGATGAAAAGCCCACTCCAAAACCATGTACGATTTGATGAGCCGATAAGTAGATAAAGCCCTAAAATTGCAGTAATAGTATTGATAGTTTTAATGCTAATATTAAAGTAAGTAAAATATATAAAGGCCGATAGCAAAATGCCAACAGTTAAGCCCTTTAGTATATCTCTAATGGTAAAATATTGTGAAATTTTATTATACAAAAGGAATCCTCCATGAACGATGTCGCACAAAATAGCTCGCTGTTATCATTTTTACCTCTAGTTGCACTATTTGCAATTTTTTATTTTCTAATTATCAGACCTCAGCAAGCACAGCAAAAAAAACACAGAGAAATGCTAGATGGTCTCACAAAGGGTGATCAAATCATCACTAATGGTGGTATTTTTGCTGAAATTGTTAAACCTGAAGTAGATTTTATCAAAATCAAATTAAACGATGATACTATTGTAAAGCTAGATAGAGCCTTTGTAGCGAAAAAAATAGATAAAACTGATGTCAAAGCTTAATTTTAGAGTAATAATTTTTATTTTAGCAGTTCTTTTTGGTGTAGGTTTTTCTATGCCAACACTTCTAAAAATGGATCAAGGACCAAAAATTACTTTGGGTCTTGATTTGCAAGGTGGATTGCATATGGTGCTTGGTGTAAAGACTGAAGTAGCGATTGAATCTAAAATAAAATCAATGGCAGCAGGTATGACATATTCTCTAGATAAAGAGGATATTATCTATGATACGCCAGTTATAACTCCAAATGGTATATCTATTGAATTGCTTGATAATGTTGATATTGCAAAATTTAAAGAGTTAGCAAAAAAAGATTTTAAAGGAACTACTTTAAGTGAAAATGGACTTAAATTTAATATTTCTCTAACTCCAGAGGAGATATTGAAGACAAAAAAGAGTGCAGTTGATCAAGCAGTAGAAACCATTAGAGGCAGATTAGATCTGTTTGGACTATCAGAGCCTACAGTAGCAAAGCAGGGCGAGGATAAGATTCTTGTAGAAGTAGCTGGGATTAAAACAGCGGCGCAGGAGCAGAGAATCAGAGATCTAATTGGTAAATCAGCAAAGCTTGAGATGATGGCAGTTGACGAGGAGTTTGCTGCTAGAGTGGGTAGTATGAGTGAGGCTGAAGCCACTGGGCATGGTGATGTGATTTTAAATGATATTAAAACACCAGAAAAATACCTCCTAAAGGCAATCCCTATACTTGATGGTTCAATGCTTACTGACGCTACGGTTGGTTATAGCGAGGGCAACCAACCAACGATTAATTTTACACTAAATAGCCAAGGGGCTAAAATATTTGGAGATTTTTCAGGCAAAAGCATAGGCAAGAGAATGGCTATTGTGCTTGATGGCAAAGTCTATTCGGCACCTTCAATTAATGAGAGAATAGGCGGAGGAAGTGGACAGATAAGTGGTAGCTTTACACCACAAGAGGCTCATGATGTGGCTATAGCACTTAGAAGTGGGGCTCTGCTTGCACCTGTTGTAATAGAGGAAAAAAGAAGTATAGGTTCGAGCTTGGGAGCTGAGAGTATAGCTTCTGCTTCGTTTGCATTGATTTCAGGTTTTGTGGCAGTATTTATATTTATGCTTGTCTATTATCGCATTGCAGGACTGATAGCAAATATAGCTCTTTTGGCAAATCTATTTTTAATTTTAGCTGTTATGGCACTATTTGGTGCTACGCTAACTCTGCCAGGAATGGCTGGAATTGTCCTTACTGTTGGTATCGCTGTGGATTCAAATATTATCATAAATGAGAGAATTAGAGAGTTGCTGCATGAGGGTGTAAGCATTAGAAAAGCACTTAAAGATGGGTACGATAAAGCTATGAGAGCTATTTTGGATTCAAATGTAACTCAAGTTCTAGTTTGTGTGGTGCTTTATGCTTATGGAACTGGTGCCATTAAAGGTTTTGCATTGACTCTTAGTATTGGAATATTGGCTTCAATGCTAACTGCAATCTTAGGCACATATGGAATATATCAGATGTTATTGCCAAGGCTTGAAAAAGCCAAGAGCTATAGCAGTTGGTTTGGCATTGAGAAGGATAAATAATGGAACTATTTAAAGCAAGAAAAAAAGTCTATAATATACTAGATAAGGGCAAAATATTTTTCATTCTTTCCATGGTTGCATTCTTGGCGGCTATTATTTTGGTTTTTACAAAAGGGCTAGCATTAGGCATTGATTTTGCTGGTGGTACAGTTGTTCAAGTGCAATATGATAAGGCACCAAATCTTGATACTATTCGCCTAAAATTAAGCCAAAATGCTTTATTTGAAAAAGCAACAGTTACTCCATATGGAGATAAGGGTGAAATTGTCATTAAGACACCAGCATCAAATCAGAAAATAGAAAGAGATGTGAGTGATATAACCAGAGAAGTATTAGCAGGAACTGGAAATTTTGATATTAGAAAAGTTGATATGGTTGGTCCAAAAGTTGGTAGTGAACTTCGTACAAAAGGACTAACTGCATTTGCTTTGGCTTTGGGCGTAATATTATTATCCGTATCTTTTAGGTACGAGTTTCGTTTTGCATTAGCAGGGGTTGTTGCACTTGTGCATGATATTGTAATAACGATGGGTGCCATATCACTATTTGATATCGATGTAAATTTGGAAACTATAGCTGCCATCTTGACAATTCTAGGCTATTCTATCCATGATACTATTATAGTATTTGATAGAGTTAGGGAAAATATAGGTGAGAGTAAAAGTAGTGATTTTAAAGAAATAATAAATGAAGCAGTAAGCAGAACGCTCTCAAGAACAATTCTGACATCATTTACACTATTTTTGGTTGTATTGATTTTGTATATTTTTGGTGGAGAGATGATGCATAGTTTTAGTTTTCCCATGCTTGTTGGTGTAACTATTGGCACATATAGCTCAGTATTTGTGGCTGCTCAGCTTGTAATATGGAGCGGATTTAATGTAGACAAATACAGAGAAAAAGAGGCACAAAAGTTAAAGAGAGCAAAAGAAAAAGAGAAAATGCGTGCAATGTATGAAAAAGGCACAATATAAAAAAAATATTATTAATACTTTCATTATCACTATTTGTATCAGCACAAGTTCCAGAACCTATCGAGACAATAATAGGTGAATCTGGAATTTCTAAAGATAGCATAAGTATTTCAATCAAAGAGACAAAAAGCAATGGTAAAAGAATTGCGTCACTAAATAGCAACAAATACAGAACACCAGCATCAATTGCTAAAGCAGCCACGACCTACGCCGCACTGCTGGAGCTAGGAGATAGTTATAGATGGTCAACTAGAATATATAGAGATGGTGATATATCAAATGGCACACTAAATGGAAATCTTATTATAAAAGGATTTGGTGACCCATCATTAGATGGTAAAAGTGTATCCCAAATAGTTAGCTACATTAAAGCCAATGGTATTGATAGAATCAATGGAAATATAATTATTGATAAAAGCTATTTTGATACATGTGATGATTGTAGTGCAAAGTTTGATGAGAATCCATCAAGCCCATATAATGCTATGCCTAGCGCATTAATGTTTAATGAAAACACTACTACTTTGAAAATAGTAAGAGGCAATGAAATAGTCCAAAATATTAAAGATGATAGCTATGATATAACCAATGAAATAACAGTGAGTGACGAGCCTTGTCGTGGTAGATATTCATGGCCTAGCGTGAGGATACAGTATGGCGAAAGAACAAAAGTTATTATAGGTGGCACACTATCTTCAAGTTGTCCACCCATATCACTTACTCATATAATTGCAAAAGCCCATCTCTCATTTTATGGAAGTTTAAAACAACAACTAAATGACAATGGTGTGAGCTTTGATGGCAATCTAAAAGTGAAAAAAACAACAAATTATGTAAGAGAAATAGCAACAATATATTCTAAGCCCATATTCCAAATAATAGGTGAAACAAATAAAAAAAGTAATAATCTATATGCAAGACAGATATTCTTAACTACTGGTGCAAATAAGTACGGTACTCCTAGTACTCTTGAAAAGTCAAGAAATGCACTCATCTCTATCTTTGAAAAAAATGGCATTAGGTACGCTAAATCATTTAAATTAGATAATGGAAGTGGACTTTCGAGAACCGCAAAGGTTACCACAGAGGGGTTTGAAAGTATGCTTGATCACGCATATGATAAATATCAGCAAAAATGGCTCAATGCATTATCAATTGCAGGAGTGGACGGTACAATCAAACGAAGATTCCCTTCATCTCTAGGTCGTCGTGTTTGGATGAAAACAGGTACAGTGAATGGTGTGAAAAATATAGCGGGATATGTGAAATCAAGTGACGGAACATTGTATACTGTAGTGATTATAGTTAATGACAGATTGGCATCATCAAGGGGTGCAGCACTTGAGAACAAAATAATAATATGGTTAGCAAATAGTACAACATCCCAGTATAGCATTGAGAATACAAATATAAAAGACGATATTGATATCAAAGATGCATTTGATGCATTGCATACAACAAGATAAAATATCCAGAGTAGTGTCTTTTCTTTTGAATCTAAATGAATTATGCAAGAGTAAGAATTAACTTCATTTTGGATATAATCCACAATAAAAATAGGAGTTGCGAATATGCAATTTGAATCATATCCTTTTGAAAAGCTAAGCCATATTCTTGATAGTATAGAACCAAATAGAGAATATTTGCCACTTAGTTTAACTATAGGTGAGCCACAGTTTGATACACCTATGTTTATACAAAATGAGCTAAAAAATAGTGTTTCATTATTAAATAAATACCCAAAAACTGCTGGTGAAGATAGCCTCAAAGATGCATTAATATATTATAATAAGCAAAGATTTGGGCTTGATTTAAATGCGTCTCAGATAATACCAACATTTGGAACAAGAGAAGTGTTGTTTAACTTTCCTCAATTCTTACTTCACGATAATCAAAATCCAGTTATGGCATTTCCTAATCCATTTTATCAGATTTATGAAGGTGCAGCTATCGCCAGTAGAGCCAAAATAATTCATATGCCACTAACGCAAGAGAACGACTTTTTACCAGTGATAAATGAAGATGAGCTAGCAGAATGCGACCTTGTTATATTAAATTCTCCTAGTAATCCATGTGCTAGTGTGATGAGTTTAGAAAGCTTGAAAAAGTGGGTTGTTTTGGCGTTAAAGCATAATTTTGTACTTTTGAATGACGAGTGCTATATTGATTTGTATATTGATGAAAAAGTACCATCTTTGTTAAATGCGAGTCTTGATGTAGGGAATAATGAGTTTAAGAATATCTTGGTTTTAAACTCTATCTCAAAACGCTCATCAGCTCCTGGACTTAGAAGTGGATTTATAGCTGGAGATGCAGAAATATTGACTGAGTATATGAAATATAGAACTTATGTAGGATGTGCATCACCACTTCCTTTGCAAAATGCAGCAGTTGTTGCATGGAGAGATGATGAACATGTACAATCGGCTAGAGATGCATATAAAGCAAACTTTATCTTAGCAAAAGATATTTTGGGTGTAGAGATGGCAAAAGCAACTTTTTATATTTGGCTAGAGGTAGATGATGATATTGAATTCACAAAACGACTATATAGCGAGTACAACCTAAAAGTTTTACCAGGTTCATTTTTGGGACGCAATGGTGAAGGCAAAGGATATGTTAGGCTTGCTTTAGTCTATGATGAAGACAAGACAAGAGACGCCCTGCAAAGAGTCAAAGAGTTAATGCACAAAATACAGAAGGAGAATAAATGAAAATACATTTCATAGGGATAGGTGGCATTGGACTCTCTGCTTTGGCTAAATTTTTGAGTGAAGATGGACATATAATATCTGGTTCTGATGTTAAGCAAAGTGAGATTACAAACGACTTAGCTACAAATTTTCATGCAAAAGTCACAATCCCACATCATGAAGATGCCGTTATTGGAGTTGAACGAGTAATATATTCAGCAGCTGTACGCAAAAACAATCCAGAGTATCAAAAAGCACTTGAGCTTGGCATAGAATTGCTTTCAAGAAAAGAGGCTCTTAAGTTTATACTAAATGACAAAGAGGTTTACGCTGTTGGTGGTGCTCATGGCAAAAGTACGACATCAGCAATGTTATCATCATTATTGCCAGAGTCTAACGCACTAATAGGTGCGATCAGTAAAGAGTTCGGCTCGAATGTTAGACATTATGATAATAACAAGGTCGTATTTGAAGCAGATGAGAGTGACGAGAGCTTTTTAAATTCAAATCCATATCTAGCAATAGTGACAAATGTTGAGCCTGAACATATGGAGTATTATGAGTATGACGAGAAGCGATTTTATAATGCTTATAGAAACTTTTTAAGTTTGGCTAAAATCAGAGTTATAAATGCAGAAGATGAGTTTTTGGCAAGTTTGGAAATGGAAAGTATCAAGCTATACCCATCAAAAGATATCAAGAACATAGAGTATGTTTTGGTAGATGGCAAGCCATATACAAAGTTTGATTTACTTGATTATGGCTCTTTTGAGGTGTTTGGATTTGGAGAGCATATTGCTCTTGACGCAGCACTAGCGATATTGGGAAGTATTGCTTTGGGTGAAAATGTAGAAGAGTTAAAAGCCAGACTAAGAGCGTATAAGGGCATCAAAAAGAGATTTGATATTATCCAAAATAGCGATAAATGTGTTGTAATTGATGATTATGGTCATCATCCAACAGAGATAAAAGTAACTATAAAAGCACTCAAAACATATCAAGGGCTTAAAGGTATAAAAACTCTAACTGCTATTTGGCAACCACATAAATATAGCCGTACAATGGATAATCTAACAGCATTTGTAGATTGTTTTGAGGGTGTGGACAGATTGATTGTATTGCCTATTTGGGCAGCTGGAGAGTTGCCTGTGGATATCGACCTCAAAGGTGCTTTGTCTCACTATGACCCAATAATGGCTGATAGTATAACTAGAGAAGATGGAATGGTGAAAATAATAAAAGATGGACACACAATTCATGAGTATAGTGATGGGATTATAGCTGGATTTGGAGCTGGTGATATTACTTATCAGATTCGCGGAGAGCATTGATTTTTTATGAGTGAACATAAAACATCTTTGATTAAGAAACTTGACTTAGATGGCTACATAGAGAAATTCTCAAACTATTTGGCACGACCAAAAAGTGTAGCAATGCAAGGTGATGTCAACCAGCATTATCGCTATATTGAAGCTCTTTCAAATATAGAATTAAAACCACTTCCAGAGGTTCATCCACTCAAAAATCAACTAGCCAGACTTCAAAAACAAGCACTTATGCCACTTGAGGATATATTTGCATTTGTTAAAATCATAGACTATTTTTCTTATCTAAAGGCATCATCTCTTCCACTTGTTTTATCGAGTTGGATTGAGAGTATTGATATACCAGACGAGGTTGCTTCTATCGGGGAGTTTTTTACAGATAAAGGCGAGATAAATAGTCAAAAAGATGAAGCTCTAAAGAGAATCGAACAAAATATTATTCAAAATAAAAGAGATATAAAAGAGGCTTTACAAAAAGCTATGAGATCAAGTAATTTAAATGATTTCTTGGTTGATACGCAAGTGCATTTTATCCATGATGAGGATACGCTTCTGGTTCGTGGTGGTTTTATGCAGGTTATCAAAGCCACTGTAGTAGGTAGAACATCTGCTGGACACTTCTATATCTTGCCAGACTCTGTTTCAAATCTAAAAGCAAAACAATCCTCACTTCGCAATGAAAAAGAGTTAATCATATATCGCTATTGCGTAACATTTTCAGCCATTCTAAGCAAATGGGAGAGATTTCTAAACTACTTAAATAACCAATATGATAGGTTTGACCACTACTACGCTAGAGTGGCATTCGCTAAAGCAAATGATTATGAATTTATACTGCCAAATAAAAGTCACAAAGTAATATTAAGAGATTTCGCACATCCTGCAATTTCTAATCCAGTTCCAATATCCGTATCAATAGAAAAAAAGATTATGCTTGTCACTGGGGTAAATGCTGGCGGTAAAACCATGCTACTCAAATCAATACTAAGCAGTGTATATATGAGCAAGTATCTATTGCCATTTAAGTGCGATAAAGAGAAGAGTAGCATAGGTCATTTCGGACGCATAGAAGCTATCATAGATGACCCTCAAAGTGTGAGCAATGATATCTCTACATTCGCAGGTCGCATGGTTGAATTCTCAAAATTATTCGAACAAAAAAATGCCATAGTTGGGGTAGATGAGATTGAGCTTGGGACTGATAGTGATGAGGCTGCTAGCTTGTTTCGTGTGATGCTTGATACTCTAAGTCAGAGAAATATTACATTTATAGTGACCACACATCATAAGCGACTAGCGGCACTTATGGCAGCACATGAAGAGGTAGAGCTAATGGCTGCACTTTATGATGAGCAAAGACGATTGCCTACCTATAAATTTCTACAAGGAAGCATAGGCAAAAGTTATGCTTTTGAAACTGCCCAGAGATATGGAGTGCCAGTGGCTATTGTGGAGAAGGCAAAAATAGTGCATGGAGAGGATCACGAAAGGCTAGGGGAGCTTATAGAACGCTCTACTGCGTTAGAGCTTGAGATGCGAGCCAAGAGTGAAGCATTAGATAGTGCAAAAGCCAAAATAGAGAAAAAACAACTATATCTAGAGAGGCTAGAAGAGGAGCTTAGAGAAAAATATGAACAAAAATTAACTAAGCTAGAGATTGGTTACGGTACAGCAACAAGTCATGCCAGAGAAGCGGTAAGTGCCACTGAATCCAGAGAAGGACGCAGATTACTAAATACAGCTCATAAAATAAAAACCAAAACCACAGAACCAAAAGAGATATCGCAAGTAATTCTTGAGATAGGGGATAAAGTCAAATATCGTTCTCACAAGGGCGAACTATTGGCGGTGTCTGGAGATGATGCAACTATTATGGTCGATGGTATGAAGATGAGAGTTGCACTTTCACAGCTAAAGAAAACAGTTGTAAATCAAATACAAAAAAAGCCAAAATTACAAAAACCAAAAGTTACAATCGAAAAAGGTGAAGCATCAATCTCAATTAAACTAATCGGAATGTATGGTGATGAAGCCATCGATGAGCTTGATAGATTTATCTCAAATGCACTTGTACATAATTTTAATGAAGTGGAGGTCATTCATGGAAGTGGGGCAGGGATTTTAGCTAAGCTTGTGGGTGAATACCTTTCAACTCATCCAAAAATTAGTAAGTTTTATCGTATGAAAGGCAACCTTGGTATCACCATTGTGGAGCTATAATTAGAATTTTTATATAGTGAGTGTATAATACTACAAACAATTAATCCAAGGATATATTTATGAGCATAAAAGATGGCATAGAGTATGCAAAAACAGAATTAACAAGTGATGAAAAGATGCTAAAAGGACTCTTTAAATTTGAGTCATTATACAATAAATACAAAAAACTCATTTGGATATTAGTGGCATTAATAGCTCTAAGTTTTGCGGTTAAGATTGCCTATGACTACTGGAATGATATGAAGATAGAGAAATCAAATGAAGCATTGCTAAAACTATATAAAAATCCTACGGATAAAGCACAATTAACTATATTAAAAGAAAATAATAGACCCCTTTATGATCTATTTTCATACCAAGCAGCAGTTCAACAAAATGATACGAAAGCACTAAAAGAACTTTCAAATAGCAGTGATGAGTTAGTAGCAGATATGAGCAGATACGCAATTGGTGCAATAGACGGAAAGCCTGTAAAAAGTAAAATATACAATGATATGAGTATATTAGAAGAGGCATCAAATGCAATTGCTAAAAATGATATGGCGACAGCTAAAAAGATACTAAGCACTATGCCAAAAGAGTCTCCAGCTGCTCAAATCTCGGGATTATTTAAGCATCAGACTATATCAGTTCCTGTAAGTAAATAAAGTCCAAACAATGCAAACTAAAAGCGATTTGCTTGTCGCTTTTGAAGAATATCTATTAATCATAAAATCACTTAGTACATCATCAATATCTTCATATATGAGTGATTTGATGCAATTTGAAGAGCATATATCTAAGCCACTTACAAGCGTGAGTAGTGAAAATATATTTTCATACCTATCTACATTTTCCAATAAACGAACACTAAATCGTAAACTATCATCAATTAATACATTTTTTAAATTTTGCCATGATTATCAATTTGAACATACAAAAATAAATATCCCAATGGCAAAACTTCCAAAATTGCTTCCAAAATATATCTCATATGATGAGATTATGCGTGGTTTATCTATGGTTGACCGTAGTAGTTTCATTGGTCTTAGAGATTATGCACTTATACTTTTTTTGTATGCTAGTGGTTGTCGGATTAGTGAGGCTCTCTGTGTAGAGAGAAAAGATATAGTAGATGGATGGCTAAAGATACGATTTGCAAAGGGCGAAAAAGAGCGGATTGTGCCACTCGCTCCAGTGGCAATAGAGTCAATCGAGGAGTTGTTGCGTATTAGTGATATACGCAGTAGTAATATATGGTTAAATTATCGTGGTGAAATGCTTAGTCGTATTAGTGCATTTAAAATCACCAAAAAATACCTAGGTGTATCGCCTCATGTATTGCGTCACTCTTTTGCATCATCACTCATTATAGGTGGTGCTGATTTGCGTGTGGTGCAGGAACTTTTGGGACATAGTTCACTTGTGACTACTCAAATATATACACATATTCAAAAGCAAAATCTAAGTGATACTGTCAATGCATATCATCCACTTAGGGGTAAAAAATGAGAGAGATAGTAGAGTTTTTTGGTGCAAAAAAGATAATTTTTAAAAAGTTAGTGCAAATCCAACTATCAGAGTTAAGCTCAAGAAAAAAAGTAGATATATATCTTGGAGTTAATCTAAAAGGTTTCTATTGCACTATATTTAAAATATCCAAAAAGAGTAGGGTATTGAAAAAAGAGGTTTTAGAATTTTTAGAGTTACATGAAAAACTAGAAGTCTATAATGATAGCAAAATACACACAAAATATATCATCATAGATGCACCTCTATGCTCAAAAGCAAAAGCGTTGCTTGAAGATAATGGCTGGAAAGTTTGGAATGAGTAGGTAT
>DZCE01000267.1 GCA_022736375.1 Arcobacter nitrofigilis
ATACTTATAATATCGGTGGAAGAAATGAAAGAACAAACCTTCAAATCGTAGATAGGATTTGTGAAATTCTTGATAAAGAATATCCAATAGGAAATAATTACACACTATCAACTATTGACCATAAACTAAAATCTTACAAAGATTTAATCACTTTCGTAGAAGATAGAGCAGGACATGATAGAAGATATGCAATAGATGCTACAAAACTAGAAACTGAACTTGGCTGGAAAGCAGATGAGAATTTTGATACAGGGATTGTTAAGACTATTGAGTGGTATTTAAATAAATATAGGGTTAAATAAGATGAAAAAAGTATTATTGGTATTTGGAACAAGACCAGAAGCTATCAAAATGGCTCCACTTGTAAAAGCATTTGAAAAAGAGACAAGCATCATCTCAAAAGTATGCGTGACAGCTCAACATAGAGAGATGCTTGATCAAGTGTTAGAGTTGTTTGACATCAAACCTGACTATGACCTCAATCTTATGAAACCTGGGCAGGATTTGTATGATATTACTTCAAATGTTCTTTTGGGTATGAAAAATGTACTAAGTGACTTTAGCCCTGATGTTGTTTTGGTGCATGGTGATACAACAACTACAAGTGCGGCTAGCTTATCGGCTTTTTATCAACAGATAAAAGTAGGACATGTGGAAGCGGGCCTTAGAACTCATGATATCTACTCCCCTTTTCCTGAAGAGGTCAATAGACAAATAACTGGAATATTAGCAAGCTACCATTTTGCACCAACTACCACTTCAAGAGATAATCTTCTAAGAGAAAACAAAGATGAAAACAATATCATAGTAACAGGCAATACAGTAATAGATGCACTATTTTTAGCACTACATAAAATAAAAAATGATAAAGATTTAGAATCAAAGATTAAAAATCAAATATTAAATTTAAAGTATGAAATCAAAAATGATAAAAAAATCATACTTGTTACTGGACATAGAAGAGAAAACCACGGGCAAGGTTTTATTAATATTTGCGAAGCACTAAAAACTATAGCTATAAATAATCCTAACATAGATATAGTTTACCCGGTACACTTAAATCCAAATGTTCAAAAGCCAGTCAAAGAGATACTTTCAAATATCTCAAATGTATAT
>DZCE01000268.1 GCA_022736375.1 Arcobacter nitrofigilis
ATGATTAGTATTATTTTAATAACTGCTGTAAATTCTCATCTTAAGGGAAAAATATTAGCGATGATAGAAGATAATGTATATGGTTCACATGGGGATAATATCCTTATCCCAAAGGGTAGTAAAGCGATTGGTTACTATATTCCTCTCAAAAAACTTGGTGATGAACGATTGGCGATAAGTTGGACTAGAATTATTACTCCAGCTGGAGTAAACATTAATTTAAACGCAGCTAGTGCTGATTTAATGGGTCGAAGTGGAGCAATTGGAGAACTGGATAATAGATATCTTGATCGATATGGTTTAGCTCTTAGTATTTCAACTGCTTCAAATACGATGTCTTATATTGCGTTAAAGAATTCCAATACTAACAATGATGGAACACTCAATGCTGAAGAAACAGCCAAAAATGACATCATAAAGAGCTATAAAGATGATGTTACATCGATTACGAATGAGATACTCAAAGAACAACTTAAAATCAATCCAAGCATAAACATAGCATCTGGTACTCGAATGTTTATTTTTCCAGTTGATGATATTTGGTTTCCTCAACCTGAAAATAACAATATCGATGTGCAATTGGTTAAATCTAATAAGAAAGGAGATGAATGAAATTATTTGAACAAGTCGAAATGAATCTTGATTATAAAGATTTATCAAATATCAAAATCGCACTTGAAAGTTATCTACAAATAGCTGATAGTAGTGAAGTTGAAGAGTGTAAAGATTTATTAACAAGGATAAATCTTGAAATACAAAAAATAAATTTATAAGGGGATAATATGAAAAATAAGATGCTCATAATAGGAATACTAGCACTAATGAATTTTGCAAATGCAGAAAATATCAAAGTGCAACTATTAAAAGATATTAGTTTAAAAGAAAAAAGTGGTGAAACAAAAGCATTGATTTTGTTTGAAGATAAAGCAAAAGAAAACTTCATACTAACAGGAGAGTTCAAGAATAAACAGATGCTCTCAGGCAAAACAAGCATAGAAGTTCTATGGGAGAAAGTTAAAAAAGGGAAAGCGACTGTAGATTTATCAAAAAAATTTAGTAGTAAATTACACAACTTTCTCACATATGAAACCATAGTTTAACCCCATAAATAGGCA
>DZCE01000096.1:0-3071 GCA_022736375.1 Arcobacter nitrofigilis
ATAAACGCTATCATTCCTACTATAATAAGTGGAGCCGTCTCCCCCATTGCCCTAGCTATTCCTATGATTGAACCAGTGAGTATTCCTGGCATTCCAAGTGGAAGCACATGGTCTTTTACCACTTGCCACTTAGTAAGCCCCAGTCCATATGCTGCTTGACGAATACTTGCTGGTACACTTCTTAGAGCCGTTCTTCCAGCTACAATAATTACAGGTAGCGTCATCAGAGCTAGAGTTAGTCCTCCCACAAGAGCGGATGACCGTGGAAGCCCAAAGAAGTTAATAAACACGGCTAATCCCAAAAGACCAAATAATATAGATGGCACAGCTGCGAGATTGTTTATGTTTATCTCTATTATATGCGATAGTCTGTTATCTTTTTTGAACTCTTCTAGGTATATAGCACTCATAACGCCTATTGGAAAAGCAAATGCAATACAGACAAGAATCGTAAGTATAGAGCCAATAGCAGAAGCTAAAAACCCACTATTTTCAGGAATCTTTGAATCCCCAGTTGCAAAGAATATTGTATTAAATTTACTATCTACTTTATTTTGTTTTTTTAGTTCTTCTATTGTTATTTTTTGCTCTTCGGTCAGGGTATTGGCATGACCTTTCATATACTGATCTACTTCATCATCTGCTAGTACCCACTCATTTTGAGTTTTATTCATCACGCTTGGGTTCTCTTTTACATATTTTGGCATATCTCTATACCAAGCACGACTGACTAGCTCATAATGTTTCTCATCTATTGCATATGTACTATCTGCTACTGTCTCGCTATTGTATTTAACTGGAAGCTCTATATAGGCTTGCTTGTATGATGGTAGCCCTTTACTGATGATATCAGTAAAGAAAATTAACAAAAATGCAATTGAAAAAAGAAGTGCCGACATTGAGATATATTTAAATATCTTATCTTGAAGATGTCTTCTCTTTAGTGTTGGGTCATAAAATGGGTTATGGCTATTTAGTTTCTTACTCATTAGTTTCTTGCTCATAGGTTGCTCGATTTGTATTTTTCTTTAAATTTTCTGATTGTGTATACGCTGATAATATTAAGTATTAGTGTAAATACAAATAGTGCCAATCCAAGTGCAAATGCACTTAGTGTATCTGGTGAGTCAAATGCACTATCACCTGTCAATGCATCAACTATTCGCACTGTTACAGTTGTCATATCTTCAAGCGGGTTAAAGCTTAGATTTGCTCTCATACCAGCCGCCATAACAACAATCATCGTCTCACCAATAGCCCTAGATAGACCCAAAAGTACAGCAGATATTATTCCAGGCAAAGCAGCAGGGACAACTATGAATTTAATAGTTTCTGACTTTGTCATACCTAGAGCCATTGAGCCTTTACGCATATGATCAGGTACGCTACTGATTACATCATCACTCATGGATGCTATGATTGGCACTATCATAATACCCATTACTAATCCAGAAGCCAATGCATTATTAAATGATGCTTCCACTCCAATAGAGGCAAATGCATTTACCACGAAAGGAGCAACTGTAATAGCTGCAAAAAATCCATAAACAACAGTAGGAATCCCAGCTAAAGTTTCAATAATAGGCTTTGCGATATCCCTAGTTTTTTTAGATGCATATTCTGATAGATATATCGCCGTAAAAAGACCAACAGGAACAGCTAATAGTATAGCTATAAATGTGATAACTAATGTGCCTGTAAATATAGGTACAGCTCCAAATTTAGCACCTTCAACACCAGGTGACCACTCTGTGCCAGTTAGAAAGTAAAAAAAGCTTTGTAGTTTAAAGAATTGAATTGCTTCAAAGAGTATAGAGAATAGGATGCCAAAAGTAGTAAGAATAGTAATCCCAGTCGCAGCAGCCAAAGCATATTCTATAAGCTTTTCTGCTAGCACCCTTCGTTTTGTATCTTGAGTTAGTGTTGACATACAGTTGCCTATTTCAGGTCGCTAGGATTTACTGTTTTGCTAGCCATTACATCTTTTATCATGGCATCTCTTTTATCTTTTGCCATAGGAACAAGTCCTAGTTTTTTTAGATTTCCTCTGTCACCTATCATTTTTTCACTCATAAATAGTGAGATATATTTATCAAGTGCAGGTACTTTTGCTCTAGCGTCATTTTTGATATAAAAATACAAACTTCTACTGATAGGATATTTGCCATCAGCGATTGTAGCTGGAGTTGGCACGGCACCATCAACTGTTGCGGCGATTACTTTGTCACTATTTTCTTCCAAGAAACCATACCCAAATACACCAACTGCATTTTTGTCTTTTGTGAGTTTTTGAACAATTAGATTGTCGTTTTCACCACTATCTACATACGCACCATCAGTTCTTATGCTTTTGTAATTTTTTAATCCAGCAGCTTCATATAAATCTTTGAAGTCTTTCGTTGTTGAGTGCTCTACGACCATCTCTTCAAAACTATCTCTAGTCCCAGAGCTTTTTGGAGGACCATAAATTGTTATTGGCTTAGCTGGAAGTGATGCATCTATCTCATTCCAGTTTTTATATGGATTATCTATTATTGATTTGCCGTCTTTGCTTGGTACTTTTGCTGCAACAGCCATAAATATTTGCCCTCTGGTAAGCTTCATAGGCGTAGCACCTTTGTCTTGAGCTAGTACTATACCGTCAAATCCAATTTGAGCTTGAGTTATATTTGTGATGCCATTTTTTTTGCACTCTTCATACTCTTTTGCTTTCATTGCTCTACTAGCATTTGTGATTTCTGGAGCATCTGCTGATGAACAAAACATTTTCATTCCACCACCTGTACCAGTTGACTCAACTACTGGAGTTGGTACACCCTGCGTTGCACCCAACTCTTCTGCTACGGCTGAAGCAAATGGGTATACTGTTGAACTTCCAACCATTTTTATTTGGTTAGCTACTGCTGGTTTACTGCTAGCTTCTGCAGTAGTGCCATTTTTGTCATTCGATTTGTCACCACATCCAGAAAAAATTAGTGTAGCTACTGCCGCTAAGCTGATGATTGATTTGTTCATAGAATATCCCTTGTTTTATTATTTGATAACATTTTATAGTTATTTGATAACATTTT
>DZCE01000096.1:3171-4903 GCA_022736375.1 Arcobacter nitrofigilis
TTATTTGATAACATTTTATAGTTATTTGATAACATTTTGGTTACAAGATTTATGAGATATATTTTGTGAGGTTTTATATATATTGCCACTTTTTGCCATGCCGTGGTACAGCATGGCAAATTGTTAATATTGGAGCAGATTATTTTTGCATTAAGCTTAATGCTTTTAGTGGAGCATGGCTAATTGCACTTTTGATATTAGCAGCTCTTGTACTTTTTGCTAGTGGGATTAGCCCAAGTCTTTTCAGTGCACCTCTGTCACCTATCATTTTTTCACTCATAAATAGTGCTACATATTTATCTAGTGCTGGTACTTCGCCTCTGTGGTTGTTTTTGATATAAAATCTCAAACTTCTACTAATAGGATATTTACCACTTGCAATAAGTGCAGGTGTTGGAGCCGCACCATCAATAGTTGCACCAGAGATTTTGTTGCCATTTTCTTCAAGGAAACTATAACCAAATACGCCAACAGCATCTCTGTTTTTGCCTAGTTTTTGCACTATTAGATTATCATTCTCGCCACTATCTATCCATGCACCATCAGTTCTGATTTTACTATATTTTTTATGACCAGCTGCATTATAGACTGAAGCAAATTTACCTTTTTTTGTAAAGTGTTGCATTACCATCTCTTCGAAACTATCTCTAGTTCCTGAACTTTTTGGTGGTCCATAAACTACTATTGGACGATTTGGAAGAGTTGCATCTATATCAGACCATTTTTTATTTGGATTTTTGATAAGCGTCTTGCCATCTTCTGAAGGAATTAGCTCTGCAATTGCAAAAAAGATTTGCTCTCTAGTTAATTTTAGTGGTGCATTTGATTTGTTTTGACCAAGTACGATACCATCATAACCTATAAGTGCTTCTGTGATATCTGTAACGCCATTTGCTCTACATTGTGCAAGTTCACTTGATTTCATTCTTCTACTAGCGTTTGTAATATCAGGCGTATTCATACCAACACCAGCACAAAACATTTTCATTCCGCCACCAGTACCAGTTGATTCAACTACTGGAGTTGGTACACCACCTGTCGCACCTAATTGCTCTGCTACTGCTGAAGCAAATGGATATACTGTTGAGCTTCCAACCATTTTGATTTGGTCTCTAGCTTCTGATGCTACTGTTAAAAGAGCTAGTGTTGCTAGACTTAGTGTAATCTTTTTCATATTATTTCCCTTGAATTTAATTTTGTCAAGGAATTTTAGTGCGATTTGATAACAATTTGGGAATATATAGATTACAAAGTGGTAACAGATTGTAAATTTAAAGTTTAATGTCCTCCCATCACTTTTTCTATCTCTGCTGGATTATCGTGTATTCCAAATCTATCTATAATCGTAGCCGTTGCTTGATTTTGTCCGATTATCTCTACCTCTTTGCCCTCTTTGCGTAGTTTATAAACTGTTTTATCAAGTGCATATACAGCTGAAATATCCCAAAAATGAGCTCTGTGAACATCTATGATAACTTTTTGAACATCTTCTTTGAAATCAAAAATCTCTACAAATTTATTTGAGCTATTAAAAAAGACCTGTCCTACAATTTTATAAAATTTGGTTTTGCCACTATCTTCATAATGCTCTTCATGATACATAAAATGGCTAATTTTGTTGGCAAAAAATAGTGAAGCTAAAAGCACACCAGTAAGCACACCGAGGGCAAGATTATGGGTAAAAATCGTGACCATCATGGTGCTAAATGTCACAAGCGAAGTTGAAATAGGC
>DZCE01000269.1 GCA_022736375.1 Arcobacter nitrofigilis
TTTCTCAACCAGACTAGCTATATTATCATTTTGAATTAAATCCATTTTTGCAAACTTCTAGAACTATTCTTCATAATTATTCCTTGTGATGTTAGATGATGATATTATAGCCTATTCTTTTATGCAAATTACAATTACTGCTTAAATGCACATATTGTATTAATATAGCAAAGCACATAGTCAAGCTCATGTATGTTGTCCACTATATACTCCAAATCATCAACAGTAAACTCATATAGTATTGGATGGTCTCCGAATGAGAGATAAATACAAGATATTTAGTGTTAGAATAGATTAATATTAAATTAAGTAATTTATTGTTATTATTTTTAAGTAATAAATTACAGTTATATAAAGGAGGCAATATAAAATGAAGACATTAAAAGTGGTTTTACTATTTATGGCAACTTCTGGACTATTCTTTTCTTTTGCTCATGCAGTGGATGGAGTAGCATTAGAAAAGGCTTCTATTGCAAATGGTGCCAAGCTCTATGCTGACCCAAGTCTTGGCACATCAGGAAGAACATGTAACACCTGTCATATTGAAATGGGTAAGTCAAAAAATATGGGAATGAGGGATGCAAAGGGGTTCATTGGAAGAAAACATTTTCCCAAGTATTTTCCTATGGCTAATAGGGTAATGACCCTTGATCAGGCAGTACAGTTCTGTATTGTAAATCCACTTAGTGGAAAGCCACTTGCTTGGGATGACTCTAAACTTACAGATCTCACATCATATGTAAATTCAATTTACACTGGAAACATTGCAAAGTAACTAGTGTGCATGTGCTCCCATCGCCCTTAGATGGGGACACATATACAAGTGACTATAGTCTATAAATTGAATATAATTTCAATATTTATACCACTTAGCCTTAAGCTCCTGCTACATCTCTTCTTCTAAAGCTTTTATATTCTCAACCAAACTAGCCATATTATCATTTTGCATTAAATCCATTTTTGCAAACTTTTAGAACTATTCTTCATAATTATTTTCTATGATGTTAGATAATGATATTATAGCTAGTTCTTTTGGGCAAAGCGCTACATTCATTTAGCTAAGCACATAGTCAAGCTCATGTATATTTTCTGCTATATATTCCAAATCAT
>DZCE01000270.1 GCA_022736375.1 Arcobacter nitrofigilis
AAGGATAAAAGCTAATCTTTTCAATTGATATTTCTTTAATATTGTTTTATATACAATCGACTCAACTTACTTTTATTGGAGAATAATATGAAACTATATGCCCCTTGGGAAAAAGCTTTTGAGAGGATAGCCACACCATTTGAACACTTTTTACATGCTCAAACAACGACAGGTTTTGTTTTGATGTTTATGACTGTTTTTGCTTTAATTTTAGCAAATACTCCACTTTCTGAAGCATATGCCCATTTTTTTCATACGAAAATAGATTTTAATGTTGGAAGTTGGACGCTCTCCCATACTATACATCATTGGATAAATGATGGATTGATGGCTATATTTTTCTTTATTATTGGATTAGAGATAAAAAGAGAGGTTTTGGCTGGAGAGTTATCAAATATCAAAGTTGCTATTTTACCAATACTCGCAGCTGTTGGAGGGATGGTATTCCCTGCACTTATTTATCTTAGTATAAATTCTGGTAGTTTAGGTGCAAATGGCTGGGGGATACCAATGGCTACAGATATCGCTTTTGCTATTAGTGCTTTAGTACTTTTAGGAAAAAGGATTCCAACTGCATTAGTGACATTTTTAGTAGCTCTTGCAATTGTTGATGACCTTGGTGCTGTACTTGTGATAGCTCTATTTTATACAGAACAAATTAATCTTTTACCCCTTTGGTTAGCTGGAGTGATGTTTTTAGTGATGATTGTATTTAATAGATTTGGAATCCATGCAGTATTACCTTATTTTATAGTCGGGATATTGATCTGGTTTTTTATGCTTGAGTCTGGAGTCCATGCTACAATTGCTGGAGTTATAGCAGCTTTATCAATTCCATCCAAACCAAAACGAACACCTGTAACATTTGCTGAAGATACTAAAGGTTTATTGGATGAATATTCAAAATATCCTATTACTGCAGATCATATGCTACACGAAGAACAAAAAGCTATTCTTATCAATATCAAAGATAAAATAGATGCTGTTGGAACTCCATCCTCTAGACTTGAAAGAGATCTTCACCTCCCTGTAGCACTCATAGTCATACCACTTTTTGCTTTAGCAAATGCTGGGATAAGTATAGATTTTAGCTCTCTTGGAACAACTAT
>DZCE01000271.1 GCA_022736375.1 Arcobacter nitrofigilis
CCTTCTCCCATTGCAAATCCACCTTGTCTCATTAATAGTGAAGATACTCCACCTAATTTACTATCAATAGACAATAATGATTTATTCATTTGAGATATAAGTCTAAACTCTGGCTTAGCTAAATCTGACAATGTATCCAATGAGTTCTTAATAGACTCACTACCAGCTTCTTTGTCTCCTAGTACACTTCCTTTTCCTTCGTTAGCTTTCATAGCACTTATTGCATCATATGACTCTGTGGTTTTAGGAGGATTAAATGCAGCAAAAGTTTGTCCTATTGAAGCCATTAAAGCTGCTACTGCTGTTGCCATAGCTGCCATTCTTGCAGGTGCTGAATAAGGGTCTCCTCCTTGTCCTTGTTTTAAGACTGCACCTACTGCCGCAGAAACATTTAAAGCAGCTTGAACCAATTGAAATGCTGCTGCTTCTTTAGAACCTTGTGCAAACATAGAAGCCATAGCTCCAGATAGTTGTGCATATCCAGATAATTCATTTCTTGTTTGTTCTTCTTTGAGTTCTTTTATTTCATTAGCATTTTTCAATTTGTCTGTATTGAGTTCACTTAATTTCTTTTGATAAACTAAAGCTTTTTTATCCATATTCATAATTACTTTAGAAGATGATGCAATTCCTTTTAAAGCTCTATCCATACTTTCATTGCCACTAGATAATTGTCCTAGTGTATCTACAAGTTCTATTAGTTTGTCATAACCTTCTATTTTAAATTTTAGTTCTATGTCAGCAGTTTTTATCTTGAGTATTTCGTCTATTTTTGCCTTGAATTTGGACAGCTCTTCTTCACCTAGTCCAACTTCTGCTTTGAATTTTTCTATATCTACTTTTGCAGAATCAGCCCACTCTCTTAGTTCTCTAATAGTACTGTCTTTTGATTGAGTTCCTTCAGGCGAAGCATCTCTAACCATTTGGTTTAGTTTTTGTTCATAGTCAAGTATTTTGTTTTTCTCATTGCCTATCTCTTGTAAACTTGATATGTATTTTTTAGAAAGAGCCAATTTTGCTTGAGACAATTCGTTCTCTTTTGCTTTTATTTGATTTATATCGCCAAGCTCTTTAGCCTCTTCAAGGTTTAGTTTCGCAGATGTAACTTT
>DZCE01000272.1 GCA_022736375.1 Arcobacter nitrofigilis
TTATAGATGTTACAGGTAGCGTAGTACACGCTGTTGCTGGCAGTGATGATGAAGAAGAGAAAAAAGATTAAAATATAAATCTGTCAAAATATGATATACTTTAAACAATCAAGTAAGAGGACATAAGATGGAATCATATGTATGGTACATGCATTTTACAAAAAGTTTTGCCAAATTAACTGGTAAATCTATCACATTTATTTTTGCTATTTTGCTTATTGTAGCTTGGCTTATAACTGGTCCTTTGTTTGACTTTAGTGACACATGGCAACTTGTAATCAATACGACTACTACGATTATAACTTTTATTATGGTTTTTATAATACAAAACACCCAAAATCGCGATACAGAAGCGATACAGATAAAACTAGATGAACTAATAAGAGTTAGCAAAAAAGCGCATAATACACTTTTGGATTTAGAAGAGCGAGATGATAAGCAAATAGATGCTTTTAGAGAAGGGTACTTAACCCTTGCAAAAGAAGCAAGAAAAAAATCTGGAAATTAATAAATCTATTCCATGTCTAGGTTTTTTCTCAACTCTGATTGATCCTCTCTTAAAGACTTACTATCTCCATATTTGACAAAATTTTTATAGTACTTGTGCATACTTTTAGCTCTAGATGCATGACGAATAGGACACCAAAATTGCTCTGTTCTACCAGCAATCTCAGACACATATCCAAGAAGTCCATTAAAGTAGCTACAATACCAACAGTTCGCCTTTTCTATGATATTTAAATAGGTCAATTTATGTCTATCTACAACAATATAATCGCTTCTCTTTACCTTGGTAATCTTATAAATTGGAAAGCAAATCGCCTGAAATAATGAAACAAAAATATCTAAAAAAATAGCTGGTATCAAGCAAGCCCATACAATTGGAACACTAAGAATATGTAAGAGTGGTGCATCAACCAAATATGAAAATATATTTTGCCTATCTTGTTTGTATATAGCTCTTAACTTTTCTTTTTGCTTGGTTATTTCACAACTAAACTCCTCATACTGAGAATTAAGCTCCTGTTCTATCTCTTCTTCTAGGGCTTTTATTTTCTCAACCAGACTAGCTATATTATCATTTTGAATTAAATCCATTTTTGCAAAC
>DZCE01000273.1 GCA_022736375.1 Arcobacter nitrofigilis
ACAAAAGCCTAAAACTACTTCTAATGCCAAACGAAAAGCAGGCGGTCAAAAGGGAGGCAGAATCTTTATGAATATCTACGCTTACATACTCACTGCCAAGAAAAATGGGGTCCACCTCTGTTTGCATCCACTAATTTAGATGATTGTTGACACCTGATGATTTTTATTTTATAACTTTTTTATTGTGCTGTTTGATAAATATAAAAACAAAAACAAAACCAAGAACCACGCTTGTCCATATATTGCCAAAGTTAAAACCCTCTGGCTTTGATATGTAGTTGCCGATTGTTGCTCCTATCGGATGAACTGCAACCAGTGCAAACCAGTATAGCAAACCCTTTGATATGTTTGTGTACTTATGTAGCCAAAATGTCACGCCTAGTACAACAGCTAATAATAGTGTGCCACCGCTAGAGCCAAGCTGGGTATCATTTGATAGCAAATCACCAAATGTTGTTCCAAATGTACTTGATGTTAATATTGCAAACCAATATAAGAAAAATGTTTTACCATTCAGTCCTTCTTTGATCGAGAAACTAGGGGAGATGATTTTCCATACGACCATAATCGCAACAAGCACCGCCCCAACAAATAAACTACCCCACAGAGTACCAAATTTTAGTGGCTCTATGGTGATAAAATCTGCACAATCCGTACCAGCAATGTTACCTAGTGTGATGAGCAACCAATAGACAAAAGGGCTTTCTTTGCGATAGAATGCTATGATTGATATAGCTGAAACAAATAATCCCACTAGCAAAATAGAGCCAACTTCGTATCCAAGCCCTAGATTTCTCGATATTAGATTGCCTAGAATTTCACCTAGGGTGGTTGCTAATATCATAAGAAGCCAATAATTTGCATTCAGTTTGGGTATGTGTATATTTAAATTTTTGTGATTCACTTCGTGTCCTTGTTTTTTTTGTATTTTAACAAGTGTAAATGAAGTGAAAATGAATATATTTAGCAGAGATTGCAATTTTTATTATTTTATGCAAACGAGACCAAGACAACCAAGCCACTCGGCTGATTGTCTTTTAGTTCAATACCAAAATCATATTTTTTACAAATCTCACTGACTATGGAAAGTCCTAATCCACTTC
>DZCE01000274.1 GCA_022736375.1 Arcobacter nitrofigilis
AACAAGACTCTTTTGGGCTTACTAATGAACCTGCTCCGTCAAGTACGCCCTTAATGCTATTTGTTGCAGAATCATTTTGATTAGTTTTTAAATAATCAAGAGGATTAACTACATTCCCTTTAATACTACCAAACTTAGCATCATAAATTGTAGAATCATGGGCACTATCTCTTATTTCAAAGTGAATATGATCTGGACTACCAAATCGTTCTATAGTACCAATTGGCATACCTTGTGTTACTTGTTTATTACCATTATTATAATTTGTTTCAACACTAGGTAAAATCATCACATGACCATAAGTTACAATAAAGTCTCCATTTGTTGATTTATGCTTTATATATATTCTTGATGTATTATCTGTATTGTAATTTTTTACAAAATATAATATTTCTCCATCATCAATTGCATACACACTCTCATTTAAAGATGCAATAATATCAACCCCGCCATGCTCCCAGGTAACATTATTATTTATAGAGTAAGCTTCTGATGCATAATCATAATTAGTACTTGTTACCAATGCTCTACTAAATGGTTTTTCCCACCCATTAGCCATAAATATACTATCATCAATCGTATATTTACCTGCAACTAAACTTAAATTCATAAGCACCATAAGAGTAATTACTTTTTTAAACATTTTTTATCCTACTAATAAATTTTGAAAAGTTAGTAGCATTCTCTAAAATACTACTAACCATTTTTATTTTTTATCCTCTTACAAAGAAGGAACAAAAACCGTTACATTAATATCTTGTGTAGTCCTGGCTGTAGCACCTTTGGATAAGGTTGCTGAAAGTGTTACTAGTTGAGAGTCTTTTATATCAGTATTAACTAATCCAACTCCATCTTTTACAACAATAGTATCTTTATTCGACACCCAACTAATCACAACCCCCTCATGTCCAACCAATGATGTAATCAAATTCAAATCTTTTGTGACACTGTTTGCATCTGTATTTTCACCTTTGATGTCGTCGAAATCCAAATCTGCTCTAGCATCCTCAACCGCTTTTTGATTAGGGTCGATTCCTTTTTCGATAACAACCAACTCAAACGTATCCGTCATCACATTCGTAGCACCGCTTAGTGAGAGTG
>DZCE01000097.1 GCA_022736375.1 Arcobacter nitrofigilis
TAACTAAAAATACTCAAAATGTCAAATTGGATGCCATAGAGAATATTCTTGATGAGATGAAGCAATATTTTTTAGAATTATATAAAAAAGAATTTGGGCTAATCCCTAAAATTATAAAAGCTAAAGATGGTATTTATATTTATTTGTTTAATAGAGGTGCAAGTGGAGTACATAATACACATAGTCAAAAAGCAGTTGTTGGGACACAACGATACTTTATAGGGATTAAAGACTGGGAATATGCAACGCAAAACAATCAAAAAGATTTTTACGATAGAGACTATGTTTTAGATATAGACGACTATTTGTATAACATTAATAAGGATAGCATCACTCTTGATATGGCTATTCATCATACAGCATCATTTGAGGCTAAATTGTCAGATTTAAGAGTAGAGCTTTTAAAAATAGTAAAAGACAAAAATAAGCTTAAAGCAGACGAAAAAGAGTTATATGAGTTTGTAATGAGCAATAAGCAATATGTAACTTTTATAAAAGATAATATTAGAACAATACTAACCAAAGGTGATGACAAAAAAGGGTTTAAGCATATTGTTATTCGCCACTATGGAAGTGGAGCAGATAGCGAAATTGATATTTGGGATATTATTAGAATTGGTAAAACAATTATAAATGGGAATAACTTAACAACAGCAGAGATTGAACGGCATAAAGAAGTTCTTGGCAAATCTAAACAAGCAAAAAGACGATTGAGTAAAACACCAAATGGCGACTATATATTTATTGTTGGAATTGGACGGGAAATTAATGGGGATAATATAGTGATTACATATTATAAAAATAAATTGGGTGGTGGGGCGACTGATGTTAAGCCCAAATCGGCAGATGTCAAAGGAGACACCATCGGTAACGGAGACCCACATATTCCCAATAACAACATCATACCATAAAACGATAAAAATGTCAATAAAACCAAATTAGACGGAGCAGAACCAATGAACATCGTAGAACAAATCAAATCAGAAACAAGCATAACTAAGCTGGATACTTTAGGGCTATAATAAGAGGTTAGAAGCTCCTCGTAAAGCACTATTCCACTGAATTTATTCTAGGAATATCTTTAAAAGCTTTACTTCTGTATTTAAAATCACAAAATTTATATCTAACAATAATATATGACATCTAAATAGTTTAATAAAAAGATAACAACCACAAAGGTGCATAAAAACACACCCTACGCTGTTTGGGGGAGGGGTAGGAGTTGGTTAAAACTTATATTTTAGCTGTGTATAGAAGTATCTGCCAGGTTCATTGAGTGGCATTACTACGCCACCACCTGATAAAAGTGTCAAATCAGCATATGTGTTAGATACTATGTATGTAGTGTCAAAGATATTGTCAAGACCAGCAGAAATTTCTAGTCCATCTCCTAGGATTTTTGTCCCTTTGATATTGAATACTGTGTAGCTATCTAGCTTTTGTTCGCCATTCACACCATCGAATGTAGTCCATGGAGCTGATGCTTGCATATTGGCTTCTAGTTTGTAGCTATTCTCTACTTCATAGTCTACACCTAGAGTAGCACGAAGTGGAGCTATGTCTGGCATATTTGTTTCAGTTTGTCCTGCTAATGGAGTATCTTTTTTTCCTTTAGTGTAGGCTACCGAACCTCTCGCTGACATGTTCTCTGAGATAGAGTAAAGCCCACTCATCTCCAAGCCATATATGTTCGCATCTACATTTTCGTATTTTTTGCTTGTGGCATTGTATGCTATGTAATCACTGACTTGACTATAAAATGTTTTGGCTTTTATATTGAACCTATCAAATTTCTTTTCAATTCCCAAATCTATCTCGTTGTTTTGTACGGCATTTAGATTTGGGTTACCATTAACCGCACCTGTAGACCCTGTGAAATATAGCTCTTTAGCATCTGGTACACGCACCGAGTGACCCGCTCCACCAAAGATATTGAGAGTATTATCGATATCATATTTTGCAAATAGATAACCACTGGCATCACTAAAATCACGCTGTTTTACTCCAGCTTTATCGATAGTAGTGTCGTCATATCTAGCACCAGCTTCAAGAGTTAGTTTGTCATTTAGTTTGATTTTATCCTTTGCAAATATGGCATTATTGGTAGTATCTACATCATCTATACTTTTAGTAGCTAGATTAGTAACTGCTCCAGTTGCAACTACAGTAGTGTAATATCTGCCATCCCAGTTTCGTTTGCTACTGTCCAGCCCTACTGTTATCTCGTGGTTACCAGCATCAAGTGTATTGGCTAGTTTTGCCCCTTGCATAGTCGTATTCAGATGAGAGGTCATATATGTGCTAGCTCCTGATACCCTATACTCTGTACTCATCGGATGATCTACTGTAGAGTTGTATAGATCTAGTTTTAGTTTTTTAGATAGTGAGCCTAAATTTTTAGCTGTGTAGCCTAGAATAAAAATATCTGAATCATCATATATAGCATCCATTGAACTATTTGGAAATAGTACATTATCGCTTCTGTTCATTGTATAGCTTAGAGCTAGTTCTTGATCGGCTGTGATATCCCAAAAGATTTTTCCCATAAGCGTTTTTTTGCTAAATGCATCCATATCTGCGTATTTGGTTTGGAATTGGGTTGCAGGCAATGCATGACCAGCATCAATAGCATTAGCTATTTGCCCATAAAAGTCATCACCATTACCATCTTTGTATTGACCACCTTTTTCAGCTGATGTACTAAGCAAAAATCTAAGCTTATCACTGCCTCCACTAAGCATAAATGCACCCTTGAGATAGTCCCAACTACCAGCATTCACAGATAGCTCTCCATGTGTCTCTTTGATTGGTTTGAGTGTATGGATTTTCACATCTCCACCTAATGAACCAAAATCACTAACATTAAAAGGTCCTTCATTTATCTCTATGTAGTCGATGTTGTTAGTAAGAATATGAGATATTGGCGGATCCATACGATTTGGACAAGCCCCACATACTTTTGCACCATCTATTGTAACTGTGAGGTTGTCTTTTTTGAGACCTCTTATTAGTATATCATTTGCTATACCACTTCTTCGAATCATAGATACATTTGCATTATCTTTTGAAAGTGCTTCGCCTAGGTCGGCACTTTTTATCTCTTCGCCTTTAACATCTTTTACTACTTGTCCGCCTGATGATACCAACTCTATAGATTCCAGCTCTACCACCTCGGCTGCACTCAGTGCCATGGCACATACACATGAAATTGCAACTACCCTTAACATAATATTCTCCCTTGAATTTTAATAAGAATATATTATGACAAATTAGTGTTAAGTGAGTGTTAATTATGTATTAGGTCTTGCAATAATCTTTGATATATCCAAAACTACCCTAGTGCCAACATTTAGATTAGAGTAAAAAGATAAACCAATATTTTCTTTATCACAATAGCTTTTCACAACTGCGATACCGATTCCTCTGCCGTCCTTACTGCTGTCCCCTTGATAATATCGTTCATGTATTTGTAATAAATCTGATGAACTTATGCCTATGCCTTGGTCTATAATTTCTAGTTTATTGTTTTGGAATTTGATATCTATAGGAGTATTATGAGTAGAATATTTCATGGCATTACTAAGTATATTCTCAAATGTCTGCTCAAAGCCTATTTTGTCAGCAAATATTAATACTGGAACTTCAGGTAGCTCATAAACAATCTCATTTCTATTTTGCATTATAAACATTTCACTACACGCACGAATGATATCTTGCAGGATAAACTCCTCTTTTTTTGCTGGAGTTATCTCATTTGTGAGAGCATATGAGAGTTTCTCATATAACCGTTTTAATCTTATTGTGGCATGAGAAATTCGTATCAGTCTAACTTCTTTTTTTTCATCTGTGGTGCTTTTTGATAGTAATTTTGTATTGGCATCTATCGTACTTAATGGTATATTTAGTTCATGTAAAATCTCATCAGTGATATGTATCAAGTTTTTTTGCATCTCATATTTGGCTTCCAAAAGATATGATATAAATATATGACCAAGCCCCAAAGTAGCAATAGCCATAACAATCATAGTAAACCAAAATGCCTCTTTTGAAAAATCATAAGTAGACAAAAAAAGATATGATATTCCCCATAAAAAAATCATTAAAAGCTCAAAGAAAAATAGAGCTATAAGTCTCTCTTTTTTTATCGTTTTAGGCAATATCCAACACCTCTTATGTTTTGCAAATCATCTCCAAAATATTTTTTCAGCTGAGTTATATAGACACGCAATGAGCCTTCACTAGCTCCCTCGTGACTACTCCATATTTTTTCTTTGAGTTCACTTGATGAAACCACGCTATTATTGGCTTCTATTAATACTTGCAGTAGCCTGCCTGCTTTCGTACTTATATCCATCTCAACATTATCTTTTAATAGCTGTTTACTATGAATATCAAACTGATAATCCTTTATATTAATAAAACGGACTCTACTTTTCCGTCTCAAAAGTGCTTCAATTCGACAATGAAGCTCATCAAGATCAACTGGTTTTTTGAGATAATCATCGGCTCCCACCTCATACCCCTCCACCAAAGAGCCTTTGTCATTTCTAGATGTAATAAATATTGCTGGTGTTGTATCACCAGATGCTCTTAGTTTTTTAAGCATATCGAAACCACTCTCGTATGGTAAATTTACATCTAGCAAATAACAATCATAGTGATTTTTGTATGCTTTGTCATACGCACTATATGGGTCATATACACTATCCACACTAAAGCTCTCTTCTTCCAAGAAATCTTTCATGGTTTCGCTAAGAGCGTGGTCATCTTCTAGTAGTAATATTTTTGATTGCATATTATTTTCATACCTGAAATTTATTTAT
>DZCE01000275.1 GCA_022736375.1 Arcobacter nitrofigilis
TTTCTGCTTCAATCTCTTTTGCTTTCTCTAAAGCCTCTTTCTCTTTTTCAAGTCGCTCCTCTTCGAGCTCTTGTTGTTTCTCTTTTATCTTTTGAAGTTTTTTCTCTTCAATCTCTTGCTTATCATCAAAATACTCTTTTTTATCAAGTTCAAAATCTACCCTATCCTCTTTGACATCCGCTTTAGTATCTTCTAGGTCAAGGAGTTTTTTGTCTGTTTCTATCCCTTCTCTATCTACCTTTATCTTCATTCTTTCAAGTCGTAAAATTGCCTCTTTTGTATATTTATCTTCTAAAATCTTAAGTTCCGCTAATTGATTTCGTACATAAGTTAAATCTTTTGTTTTAGGGACGATATAAGGGGTAATAATCACTACAAGATTTATCTTATCTCTTGCTTCATAATTATTTCTAAACAATGCACCCAATAATGGGATATCTCCTAAGAGTGGTATTTTTGTCTCAGTTCTTGTAACTTTTTCTTTGATATACCCACCAAGAATAATACTCTCTCCATTGTTCACTACCGCTGTTGTAGTGATATCTTTTTTAGTAGTATCAGGTTGACCATTCGTTCCATTTGCATTACCAATATCTTCCATTTTGGTATTGATTTCAAGAGTTACCTTATCCCCATTTGAGATTCGTGGTTTAACTTTGAGTGTAAGTCCTATATCTTCTCTTACATAGTTATCACTAATATTTCCACCTGTAGTTGTCGTCGTTCCTGTCTTGATACTTCTTGTTTCCCCGACATAGATAGAACTTTGCTTATTATTTAAACAAAGTAACGATGGTTCACTTACTATATTAGCAGCACCTTGTTGATTTAAAAGATTCACTGTTGCACCTAATGCTAATCCATTTTTCATAGTGAGTGGATTTAATCCACCTATATTACTACTTGATAGGGCAATTGTAGGTGCAGTACCTCCATTTAAAGCAGATGTAAATGTAGCAAGACCACCTGTACCAGAAGAAAATCCACTAAGTCCATATTGAATTCCAACATTTTTAATTCCAGCTTCACTTACCTCGATAACTCTAGCCTGAACATACACTTGTTGTCTATCTGTATCGAGTTTTCCAACTAGCTCT
>DZCE01000276.1 GCA_022736375.1 Arcobacter nitrofigilis
ACTACCAATTACTGCCATCAACTTACTCTAAGATAATTATAACACAAAAAGGACTTGAATGAGTGATATTTTTGAGATAAAGATAAATGATAGAGTATTTGAGGCTAAGATAAAAAAAGCAATAAAAGATGGGGTTGACACAAAGCCATTAATGGCTGAAATAGCTAATCATCTGTATAATCTAACCTCAAATGCCTTTAGGGATGAAAGAAGTATTGACGGCACACCATGGGCAAGATTGAGTGATAAAACAATAGCAAAAAAAGGGCATGATAAAAAATTATGGAAAGAAGGAGGATTGCAAGATAGTCTATATGTAAAAAACACAACCGATACAGCAACCATTGGGACAAGTGCTACTGCAAAAGGCTACCCTTATCCTGCTGTTCATCAGTTTGGTTCAAACAATGGACGCATCAAAGCACGACCATTTTTACCACTAGATGAAGCAGATATTCATCCAGTAGCAAAAAGTGAGATTATAGAAATTATAAAGGAGTATTTTACTAGTAGTTGGTAGAAGTGCTTATTTTGCGACCACAACTTAAATACCGATTCTATAGTATTTGCTAGGGGTTGTGGTCGCTATGGTCGTTGTGGTCATCATTTCGCTTATGAGCAGAAATAATCTTTTTTATATACTTTTGCGACACATTAAACTCCATTGATAAGATTATGTATTTATTTTTCTGTGAATGTGTAGCTTCCATATTGCTATAAGATTCTATTATTGCTCTTTTTCTCACTTCTCCTCTAAATATCGGTATTTGGATAGAAACACCACCCCATTTTCGTATAACACCATCAAGGGGAAGATTTTTTATATCTTCTATTATACTAACCATCAATTCATCCATTTAAATCCTCCAATTTCTTTATTATAATCATCGCTTGTCTCTTGCTTAGTCTATCAAGGTTTATATGTTTCTCTCTTGTAATCGTATTTATAAGTCTCATCAATTTTCTGTGACTATCTTTCCAAAGACTTAAAATAATGCTTTTTTGTTGCTCATCGATTAGAATCAAATGTGATATATCATCAATTCGATAGTGCATAAAGTCAGATATGCTCTCAAGTGTTTCTATCTC
>DZCE01000277.1 GCA_022736375.1 Arcobacter nitrofigilis
CACTTGCCTGAACCCAAAATATCTTAGTATAATGAAAGCAAGTTCCTATCCTAATGTAAAGTTGTATTAGGTGGGATACATTTTTCATTTATTAGTGAAGAGGTAATAGAATCTCATCAGTATGTTGATGCCATAATTAGAGGTGAAGGTGAAGAAGCAATAGTATCATTTATGAAGAATCTTAATAATAAAGATTCTTGGGGAGATATATCTGGAATTGTGTATAGGACTTCAAAAGGAATACATAAAAATGAAGTTAGGCTAGTTGATATACATTCTATTGGATATCCTGCTTATGATTTATGGCCTTCTGATATGCCTTTAGTGCCACGTATCTATCTATCTAGAGGTTGCATCGGTAGTTGTGATTATTGTGTTGTCAATATATTTTTCAAGTGTAAATATAGAAGAAGGAAGATAGATGATGTGGTAGATGAGATCACCTATCTACAGGATAAATATAATATCTCAGAGTTTTTAATTGGTGATTTATGTTTTCCTTCTAACGCAAAGGATACTTTATATTTTTGTAACCAAATAATAGAAAAAGGTATTAAGATTAAATGGTGGTGTCAAACCAGACCTGAAATATTAAATGATGAAGTATTAGATATTATGCAAAAAGCGGGTTGTGTGCAAATTGGAGTGGGCATAGAAAGTGCAAATGCAGAAATACTTGACAATTGCAACTCTGTTAAGACTAGTTCTGATAAGAATAATGATATAAAAATGGTCTGTAAAAAAATAAAAAAACATAATATAGCTGTACAAGGTTATTTTATAATAGGACTACCAGGGGAAAACATCTATAAATCCATGAAGACGGTATCTCTCATAGACGAACTTACTGATGAAAATTTAGTTGATGTAACGCATATATCTGTTTTGGTTCCATACCCTGGAACCAAAATAAAAACAGGAGATAGTGCCGATAGAATTAAGATAGTAGATACGAACTATGAAAATTATTTAATGAATTGTGATTTGTTAAATGCAGGAATTCCTATTTATAAAACTAGTAATCTGAGCCAATATCAGATTTATTCTATATGGCAATTAGCATTGAGTACAGCAGCAAAAAACTTTAT
>DZCE01000278.1 GCA_022736375.1 Arcobacter nitrofigilis
TGGTGAGTGTTGAGTATTTGCTGATGTCTTCACCTGCTAGTTTAAGGCTTACGATGTCTGGACGGTAGAAGGTGTCATAGAATGTGTCGATACCGATAAAATCTGCCTCTTTATCTGCTCCCTGATTGATATGATACCCGATGTATTTAACACCATCTTTGGAAGCATCAAAAAAGCCCTCTGGAGTCCACATAATCCACTCATTATCAGTTCCTACAAAAAGAGAAAGGGTTGGTTGGAGGGTTTTAGATTTGTAAAGATTCAAGCCTCCTTCTTTGTAAAAAAAACTAGCTTGTTGGATTATTTCTTCTCGACTCCTATTTGTAGCTTTTATAAGTAAATTTATTATTTTTTCATCATACTCTTTTGGTAATTGCGCTATTTTTTCTAATGGTTTCAAATCCCAAATCTTAATAGTTTGGTCACCACTTCCACTAATGAGTCTATCCCCATCAAGTGCGATACTCCGAACCTCTCCTGTATGACCTACCAAAGAGACTACTTCATTTCCCATCTTATCATAAATTTTAAGAAAACCATTATCTCCTCCGCTAATGATAAAATCCTTGTAAAAACCATAGCAGAGGTGTCTAGCCCCATTTGTATCATATTTGGTTACAATAGCACCTGTTGACGCGATATTAAGCACAGCATGGGTATCTCCATAACTTCCTCCTCTGGAGTGGGTAAGACCATCTGAGTTTATAGGTGTGAAATTTGACTCACTCGCACTGTTCGAGAGTCGGAGACTTTTTAGGTTAAATGATTTTTCAATTTTTGAACAATTTACAGTTCCGCAAGGAACATTCCCCCAAGCGATATTATCTCCATTTACTCCCACACTCCAAACCATCTGCCCAAGACCCACTATCTTAGTTTTGACCTCTTTGCTATCTCTGTCCCATATATAAATCTCATTGCTCTCTCCCCCACCACTTACAGCTCTTTGGTTATCTAACCATCCGACTGCATGAGTTGCATTTGTATGATTTTTAAATGACGAGAGCAAAGCATGGTTATTTTTGACATCGTAGATATTGACATTATTTGGATTTATTCCTGTTCCAGCGATAAGATATTTTTTAT
>DZCE01000279.1 GCA_022736375.1 Arcobacter nitrofigilis
GTCATCATACAATATGATCATGTCATTGTCATTTACCATTGGTATATATACTATTTCATTGTCATCATAGAATGCTATTATTTAGACTACGACCACTACTATCCTTACTTATTATACGATTTCCATCTCCTGCCAAGATACTAAAATTTTCTCCTCCAGAGAGACTATTTCCACTTCCTCACAAGATAGACCCATCAGGAGAATTGGTAATAGTATTGTTTGTCTTTCCTCAGATAATACTTCCACTGACTTGTAAAGGAACTGTAGCAAACATAGGTCCTATAGCTACTTTACCACCTGTATCTATGTTTATAAATGCCACATTATCGAGTCATAAATAAAATCTATTAGAAACTCATCACATCATTCGTGTGTTTACTGTGTTTTTAAAATTAATATTTGCTCAGCTTCCTGCTGTATTTTCTTGAAGATACAATTCTGTTTCGCTGATTCCTTTGATATGTACTTTGCCACTTGTAGGAACGATTCCAATACCTACCTTTCCTGTACCAATAGGATAGATATCATTACCCCCTGTCCATAGTCCATCTCATCCTCAAACTCCTCCACCTGCTCATGAGACTACGAGACTATCACTAGATACATATACAAGATTTCCATTATCATCTATTCATAGAACATTTCCCAAAAAATTGTACTGTTCCTGGAGAATTCATGTATTGATATATATTCCTCATGAAGATATTTCCATTTCTAATGTTGCACTATCGGTTCCATCTTCGGTGATACTTATTTTTGCGATCGTTTGTCGTGCATTATCTATAGAAGAAGGTATCTCTACAAATCATAATGTAATCACAGAAGTGAATCACATTACAATCGTCAAAAAAAGAAGAATCAGATTTTTGATAGAAATATCATGGGTATTGATATGGTGTACTCTAAACATAATGAACAATGAAATGATAAAATACTCATCTATCCAAGCATTTTTTGTTGTATATTCGTTTATACTTGTATTAGCTATATAAGTATATTCGTAAACAACAAAAAAAGCAAATTTCTGAGTATCTATTTCAGAGTTCGAGAATTATTAGACATATATTTGAATGTATCCAACAATAT
>DZCE01000280.1 GCA_022736375.1 Arcobacter nitrofigilis
AAATCACCTATACCAATATTAGGTGCAGCATCTGCTCTAAAAAGTATTCTTTTCATTTTACAGTATTGATTCCCACTTTATTGGATCTTCAAAAGCTATATCTTTGTTTACTTTTATTTCATAGCATTCAAAAAGCTTTAAATACTTCGGTTCAAGTCCTTTTTCTTTTTTCCCAGCACGAAGGATAGAGATATCTTTTAAGTTAATCACTTCACCTTTTTTTATTTCCCTATTTGCAAAAAGTGTCATATAAGCAAAATCTCTTAAGTATTGTTCATGTTTATGGCATATCTTTTCAGTAGATCCATAAATCTTTCTATCTATACTGAAGTTTCCACTTTTTACATCTAGTTCTGCCTGTCTAATATCTTGAACCATCTGGTTTAACTCATCAGGTTCAAGTGCAAAAAAGTGATCAGGTCCTTCCATCTTTTTATTAAGTGTTATATGCTTTTCTACTACACTTCCACCTAAATAAATAGACTGAATAGGAGCTTCTGAAGGTTCAGCAGTGTGGTCTGAATATCCTCTCTTTATATTTGGAAATACTTTTGCAAAGGTATCTATTATACCCATGTTTACATCTTCCAACTTAGTAGGATACTGAATAGAACAATGTAAAATAGTTAAATCATCATGATATTTTAATACAGTATTAACAGCTTCTTCGGTTTCTCCAATAGTTGCACCACCTGTACTCATAATAATTGGTAACTTAGTTTTAGCTGCAGCTTCAATTAAAGGAATATTAGTCATCGTATAAGATGAAAGTTTTATCACTTTCATCCCTTTTTGCACCATGTAATTTAATCCTTCCATATCAAAAACTGATGCCATAAAATCAATGCCTTTTTTGTCGCAATAGTGCATTAACTTATCAATCCATTCTACTGGAAGCTCAAACTTTTCCACTGCTTCATAAATATCATAACTATATTCTTTTTGGTCATCTTTCCAATCAAGTGTACCTGCACTCTTAGGATAAAGGTTTTTAGCACTGAAAACTTGAAACTTAGCTGCATCACACCCACTATCTTTAGAAACATCTATCATCTTATAACAATTATCCAAA
>DZCE01000098.1:0-3089 GCA_022736375.1 Arcobacter nitrofigilis
CATAGATATATCCTATGTTTTTAATAGTTTTTATCGCATCTTTGCCTATATGATTTCTGATATTTTTTATATATGCTCTTAGACTACCTTCACTTGGCTCTTCTTCGTAATCATATATATGAGAGAATATCTCCTCTTTTGACAATATTCTATTTGGATTTTGGAGCATATATTGTAATAATAGATGCTCTTTGGTTTTTAGTTTTAGTTCAATGTTATTTTTTAGTAGCTCTCTTGCAGTAGCGTCATATGTAATCATCTTGGTTATTTGGATTTTTTCGCTAGGATTGTGAGAAAATGACCTTTGGATTATAGCCTCTATCCTCACAAGCAGTTCACGCAATGCAAAAGGCTTTCTTATATAGTCATCACAACCTAGGTTAAATCCTTTTTCAACACTATCAACATCATCTAAAGATGTTATCATAACTACAGGCGTACCTACACCATCATTTCGTATATCCTGCAGTAGTTCAAAACCATTTTGCATAGGCACATTTACATCAAATAGAAGCAAATCAAAAGATAGTTCAAAAATCTTATCACTTGCATCAAATCCGTTAAATGCCTGAACTACCTCATGACCTTTTGCACTCAAATAGTCAACTATGGTATTGCTAAGCTCTATATCATCCTCAAGAAGCAGTATTCGACTATTTGTGTTTTTTCTCATATGCTAGTATAGCTTATTTTCACCTTTATTCATGCCCATACCTTGTCCTTTGCCTTGACCTTGTCCTTGTCCTTTGCCTTGCCCCATACCTTTTCCTTGACCTTTTGTCATAGTGCCAGATTGTACTCTTTTTTGCATCTCTGCTCTAAAAGCATCCTTCTCTGCCACTCCTACACTGCCTCTCATATTTTGGAGTTGCTCGTTGCTCATGCTACTAAAATTTGTTGCAGCAAACAGTCCTACTGTAAGTACCCCAGCTATTATAATTATCTTTTTCATTTTATATCCTTTTTATATTTAATTGTTGTACATCATAATCATACACGCCATATGTGAACTAAATATGAACTACGATAGTTCATAAACGGTTCATATAATAATTATAAAATTGTGTTATAAATAAAAATCCAAAGGCAATAAATGAAATCACAAAACAAGTTACAAGCTAAAAAGAAAATAAAAAATATGGAAAATGAAACAACAGAAATAGACACAACAATATCAGGCGATGTATCAAGTACAGAGCTAACATATGACACAATGCCACATGGCATGCACTATGCTGAGGCTACTGGGCTGATAGCGACAGATGCCATATTGGCTACTACATCAACCACTACGGCTACACTTGCAACTGCTGGACTATCCATTGGAACTCTTGGATGGAGTGCTTTAGGTGCAGTAGCTGTTGGTGGTGCAGTAGTAGCAGGCGGCGGTGGACCTTCTAATAGTAGCACCAAAGGACAATTAGCAATGCTAAGTGATCCAACTGCCACGGCTGAAAATATTGCTTTGATTACTCCTGATATTTTGTTCTCAATAGACGAAGAGAGAATGGCAAGGGATGTCTATGACGCCCTATATGTTCAAACTGGACTAAAAATATTTGATAAGATTTCAGACTCTGAACAAAAACATTATGATGCTGTGCTAAACTCTGCTATAAACCTCGGCATAGATACCTCAGCGCTTTTGACCACCCCAGGAACATATCTAAACCCTGAAATACAAGCACTATATGATGACTTGATGGCACTTGGTTCACAATCAACTGCTGACGCTTTAACTGTTGGTAAAATGATTGAAGAGGTAGATATAGCAGACCTCAAAGAGATGATAGATACTAGCCCGATAACTTCACTTGATAGTGTATATACAAATTTACTAAATGCAAGCTATAATCATCTTGATGCTTTCAATGCTCAAATTGCAATAATATAAAGGAAGAAAATGAAAACCAAACTCTCAATACTAATAAGTTCTACTTTATTGATGGGAGGTTGTATGGCACAGCCAAAAAATGAAAATAATATTAAAAGTGAAAACAGTATTGGCAAAGAACTTTTCATATCAAAATGTACAATGTGCCATAGTGCTACAATGCCACAGAATTCAAAAGAGAGAGATACTCTTATAGCCCCAGCAATATTTGGCATTATGAACCACATGAGAATGGAATTTGGTAGTGACAAAAAAGCTATGAGTATTTTTATGAAAGACTATATTATGAACCCATCGAAAGAGAAAGCACTTTGCCAACAAGAAAAAATAAACAAATTTGGGCTTATGCCATCACAAAAAGATGCACTTACACCAAAAGAGCTGAGCGATATAGTAGACTATTTGACAAATATGTGAAGCTAAAAATTATGATATTTTAACTAAATTTTTATTCGTCACTGGTCATCTAAAACGGCACGCTAAGTGATAGGCTAATATCTCTACCCATATTCATAGCGTAACCTTTGTATGTGTCTAGGTAGTTTCTAGCAGCTCTATCAAAGAGGTTTGATACTTTCAATTTTAGGTCTAGATTTTTGCTTTCAAACTTAACCTTTGAATTGAATCCCAAATCAAATAAGGCATATGAATCTGTATCTGCTGAACCAAACGGTGTAGTATTGTACTGTGCGAACTGCTCAAACTGGGATGCTACTTTTTGTTTGTGGTAATATTTCATGTCCAAATTCACATTATTACTATTTAGCTTCCAAAAATTAGATATATTTTGAGTCACACCAAGTGAAAAGTTTTTTGGTGGCAAATATGGCAATCTTGTATCATTGGTAGTATCCTTGCCCCAAAGCATCTCGCCCGTCCATCTTATAGATGTCGATGGCAAAACCTGATACTCGCCATCAAGCTCGATGCCAAATATTCGTGCATCTGTTTGAGCATGCTTCATCTCTGTAAGAGTTTGACCATTTATCACTACAGTGTTGCCTGTATTTTCTATATAAATGTAGTCTTTTATATCATTATAGTACGCTGTGATATTTGATTTTATGCCATCTTTTAAGTATCTTAATGACAAATCAACACCTCTAGTCGTCTCCTCTTTCAGTTCAGGATTGCCTATTTGATACGCTTGTATACCACCATGTATTCCACCAGCGTATAGTTCAAATATACTAGG
>DZCE01000098.1:3189-4674 GCA_022736375.1 Arcobacter nitrofigilis
CAGTAGCTGATGGTGCCAATTTACCAGCTAGGAGTTTTTGGTCTTTATTGTATCCATCAACTCCTATTTCGCCTACAAAACCAGCTACATATGGGTGCCTGATTGATAGCTTTACACTATCACGAACAGTCTCTAGCTCTACATAATTTGGAGAATCTTTACTAATTTGAATATTGTTGTATATATCGCCTGTGATAGCTTCTCTTTGATTAAGCAGATGTGATGCCTTAGCACCCAATACCCACTCTCCAATATCTTGAGATAAATTCAAAGTTGTTTCATTGTTAGTTAGGTTTTGTCCTGTTGGAATTGCCTTAAAATCAGGAGCCGTACCGTGTCCGAGATAGTTTTGTAGTCCGTTCCAGTATGTATGCTCTAGTGATACTTTGCTCTTCTCCCCCACATATCCCACAGCTAATCTAGCTGAAGTGTTATCGAAATTTGTGTATGGCAACTCTCCAGCAAATAGTGGCAGGTCGTTACTCTCTCCACTCTTCCATTCTTGGATACTGGCTGTTTTGTAGTTACCTGCTTTTTTCTTGGAAGCTGCAATATCAAATTTGTATTTGCCGTTTGCACCTTTGGCTTTTAGTGTCAAATCCCTCTCATTATTATTGGTATGATACACACTCTCTAGGTTGCCCTCAAATTTACTCTCACCATCATTAGCTTTTAAAAACTTAGGCGATAGCATATTTACCACTCCACCTATGGCATTTGAGCCATACAATACGCCACTAGCTCCTCTGATGACCTCTATATTATCATACAAATTTGGGTCTATATTTGGTATATGTCGTCCACCATACCCTTGGAAATCTTGCGTTACACCATTTGATAATATCTTGATTCTCTCTCCGCTCATACCTCTTATCATAACATTTCCCGCTTGTGGGCCTGTCGAAATATTATGTACGCCAGGTATATCAGATACAGCCTCTCCTAGTGAACCACTAGCTGCAAAACTTGGCTTGACTTTGTCTATTTGGCATGGTATCTCTTGTTTTGTTTTGTCATCATTGATGGAGGCTGATACTGTGATTGTGTCGAGTGACACTTCTGTGGCATTTAGTGTGGTTCCTAGGCAGCAAAGTGCTACCAAGCTATATCTTGTATTCATAATTTTCCCTTATTATTGACACATTATTACAAATGCAACTTTGTCGCAATAATAGCAAGAGAAGCTTAAATAAAAACTTAAAACGGTAGATACACCTTGCATATCATCTCTTTATATTCAGCTTCACAATCACTATCTAGCGTGATACCGCCACCGCTTTTATAGTATAGCTTTTCGTCATCTTTTTCTACAAATCGTATCATCACGCTTGAGGTTAGATTATCCCCATCAAATAGTCCAAACACTCCACTATAATAGCCTCTGTCGTACTCTTCTATGCTAGATATTATATCCATAGTGCTTTTTTTTGGTGTGCCAGTAATAGAACCTGCTGGTGTTATACGCTCTAGTAAATCGCCTATGTT
>DZCE01000281.1 GCA_022736375.1 Arcobacter nitrofigilis
TGCCAACCGAAGATAAGTTTAAAAAAGTGGATAATCTAGCAGAGATAATAGATAGCACTGATGTGATTATTAGTTTAAGAGCTCAGCTGGAGAGACACAAGACCCCAATATTTGATGATTATGAAGAGTATGCAAGCCATTATTGTATTACAAGTGAGACGATTGGCAATCGTGATATTTTGCTAATGCATCCAGGTCCTGTGATGAGAAATATAGATATTAGCGATGAGATGCTAAGTGATAAGAGATGTAAAGTACTAGAGCAGGTAAGCAATGGTGTATTTGTGAGAATGGCGATACTCAAACTACTACTTTTAGATTCATAAATGGCATTTTACTCAAAGAGGGATGGTTTTTTAGAGTGCAATCGTCTAGGTTCTCTTGGAGTGCCTTTTTTGTTTGTGATATCGTATGATAAAAGCTCCATTTTCGTGTCACCACTAAGCAATTTGGATAGCGACATATACTACAAACTAGAAACATATAGAAATTTCAAACCCGCACCATTAGAAAAAAATTATCAATTTACAAAAAGCGTTATAGAATTTAATGAGTATAAAAAAGCATTTGATAGTGTGATAGAGCATATCAAAGCTGGGGATACATATCTGCTAAATCTCACATTTAAAACACCTATATATACAGATTTGAGTCTGCTAGAGATATTTGGTGCATCACGAGCTAGATACAAGCTCTATTTTAAGGGTGAGTTTATATGCTTTTCTCCAGAGAAATTTGTGGAGATAAAAGAAAATATCATATCTACATACCCTATGAAAGGGACTATTGAGGCTATTGTAACCAATGCAAAAGAGATAATCTTGGCTAACCCAAAAGAGCTAGCAGAGCATATTATGATAACTGATTTGATGAGAAATGATATAGGTATGGTGGCTAGTCATATCAGAGTTGATGATTTTAGGTATATAGAGAGTATCAAAGCAGGAGAGCAAGATCTTTTGCAAGTCAGTAGCAAAATAAGCGGTCATTTAAGTACAGATTGGCGTGAGAACATAGGCGATTTACTAGAGCGTATAACACCAGCAGGTTCTATTACTGGCACAC
>DZCE01000099.1 GCA_022736375.1 Arcobacter nitrofigilis
AAAACCCCACTTATCGTTTTAACTGAATGAGTGTATTTAAAATAGTATCAGCAGTTGTAATTGATTTTGAATTTGCTTCAAAAGCCCTTTGAAATACCATTAAATTTACAAGTGACTCACTTAAATCTGCCGTACTTAACTCCAAAGTATTTGCTTTGACTTCTGCTGTTTTATCATTGTTAAGATTATAAATTGGGTCACCACTTGCTAATGTTGAACTTAGAAGATTGTTTCCAACAGGCTCTAACCCACGGTTAGTGATAAATCTAGCAATCGCAATTTGCCCTACTGCAAACATTGCACCATCTTGGGTCATCGTAATAAGTCCTGTACTATCAACCGCAAAATCACCAAATGCACTATCAGAGATCCCTAAAGTATCAAGTCTAAGTTGTAAACTCCCTTTTGAAGCTGTTTGGTCTATTCTTGTTTTTATTTCAAGAAATTCAGCCCCAGTCCCTTCTCTCCCACTATAATCTGCATTTCGTTTGATATCAGTATCTAAGGCATCAAGTAGTCCATCTGAATTTACATCAAGTTTCATATCTCCACTAAATTCAACATCAAAATTGCTATCTAGGGTTCTGATAACTAAGTTTCCATTAACATTTGTAGCTACAATGTATTGTTTTAAATCAGGGTCCAAATTAATCGCGGATACAAAAGCATCAACACCAGCTGGACTCGTAATAGCTATTGGATCTAAAACTGGATTGGTTCCACCAGTATTTGGCACTAAAATATTTTTTTCTAGCCCTTTATCATAAATAGAAATACCATATAAATAATCTTTTATTCCATCTGGAGTTCCCAAATCGGTTAAAGTATAAACATCTGTTTGTTTTCCAGTAATTGCTTCATTTAAAGCACTTCTTATACTCTCTAATGCCCCAACCCCTTTTCCTGCATCAGCTACAGTATCATTCACATACACTCCAGGTTTATCTGTTCCACTGCTTACCATACTAACACTTGAAATAGTAAAAGATTTTCCGGGAATAATTGATTCAATTCGCAAAATACCTTGAAGTACATCTAAATCAGCTGTACTTGGCACATAATTTGCAGGTGAACCTACAGGATCCGCAACATATGCTTTTAACCCAGGTATTTCAGAAATTTTGTCGGCAAAGGCTTTCATCGTTTTGATATATCCATCTTGAGCAGCATCAACACCTGTTCTTGCTGTTCCTGAAATATATGATTGTGATATTTTTTTTCCATCAATATAAATATAGACTTGATCTCCATCTTTTGTAACAGCTCCTGTTTCTGCAGTGCTTCCTGTAAGTGCCGTGTATCCTGGAAGATCTATATGTGATATTTGAGTAGTTGCACTTGCACTTGAACTATTTGGATCTGATTTTAGATTTTGTAAAGCTGTAGAATATGCTTTAACCAACTCTTCTACATCAGAAATTTTCCCATATTTTGATTTAAGTCCATAACCACTAAAAATTTTTGCATCATCACTTACTGCTGTCAATGTATAATCAGTTGCTTTTGCGGTTACTGTTTCAATTGCACTAGAATAATTAATAATTTTAGAAGATAATAATTTTGTATAATCAGTCGTAAATCTGTCAATATTTGGATTAGATGTTGTTGTGATAGGTTCAGTTCCTACTGCCCAACCCTGCACTTCATTTCCAATTGTATCTTGCAAATTTCCACTATCTCCCATACGAAAGTTTCCAGCTCTTGTATAAAAAGTTTCAGCTGTTCCACCACCTCTTGTATTCGAAACTGCAAAAAATCCATCACCAGAAAGAGCAACATCAAAGTTGACCCCTGTAGTTTTTAAATTTCCTTGTGTATACATCTTCTCTGCATCTAGAACTTGTGTCCCTTTTCCAATATTATTTTGATACATTTGATCTGCAAATGAAATTCTACTTGATTTAAAACCTATTGTGTTTACATTTGCAATGTTGTTTGATTCATTATCTAGTGCTGTTTGTGCTCCAGCAAGTCCTGATATTCCAGTCCATAAAGATCCGATCATGATAAATCCTTTATTATTAATTATCTCTTTGTCATCTAAAATTACAATTTTAAATGTCCAAATATAAACTTTTTAAAATAAAAATTTATATCTGAACACTTTGCTATAAAGCACTTAACTTATTTTTTAAGTGCTAATGCTGTTTTTAAAAACTCATCACTTGTAGTAACCGATTTACTATTCGCTTCAAAAGCTCTTTGAAAAACCATCAAATCAACCAACCCTTGACTAAGGTCTGAGTTACTTAGCTCCAAAGTTTTACTTAAAACCTTATTTTCAATCGTTGCAAATATCATCTCTCCAGATGCTACAGTTGCTGAGTATACATTTCCCCCTTGCGGAGTTAATCCCAATTCATTAGAAAACACTGCCGTTACAACTTTACCAACTACAAATCTATTATCCCCTTGCTTAAGATATATCACACCATCTTCAATTTCAGCTGTACCAAATGGACTTTCTGAAATACTAAGGGTATCCAATTTCATTTGCAACTCTTGTATTGTTTTTGTTGCTAAATCAGAAGCATCTACAACTGTTGATAACTTTAAATATTTTGCATCAGCTCTTTCAATAGCATCTTTGAGTGCTAATTCAATAGCTTCAACTTGCCCCCTTCCACTTCCTATTATAGCAGCAACTGTATTGATAGTGGGTGCTGGATACACCTCTACTGCACCATTTATAATATTTGCATCATTTACATTAATCTCTTTCCCTGGTATTAAAGAGGTTACAGTCATATTTCCATTACTATCCACAGAAGCTGCGATTCCTGTCCCTTTAGAAAGTCTATCTGCAAAATTTTGAAGGGTTTTTAATGCACTTTCTTCAAACTGTTGTTTATAAGTTGTTGTTCCTACCGTTATCTCTACACTATCAAATGAATTTGTTAATTTTGTCATATCAAAAGGTATCATTGAAACTTGCGAAGTTGCAGTTTCCCCTTCTGTTGGAGAAGTGCTATAAAGATTTAAAGCACTTCTATAAGCAGTGGATAAAGCATCAATATCCGCTATTTTTGCTTCTTTTGTTTTGTAGTTGTCCCCTTTTTTGGTGTCCAAATCATCTACAGCACTTGCATTATAATTCGTTGCTTTTGAATTGATAGTTTCAACGATAGAATCATTTTCGGTTTTTACTATTTGTGAACCTAAAAATTTTGTATAAAGAGTTGTAAAAATAGAATTCGCATCACTTGATAAAACTGCAGTCGATTGAGCTGGGATACCTTGTACTTGATAGCCATTTGGAAGCCTTAAAGTTCCATCTTCAGACATATGAAAATTTCCAGCCCTTGTATACATAACCTCTTCAGTATCCCCTTTTACTAAAAAAAAGCCTTTCCCTTCTATCGCCATATCGTAACTTCCATTTGTTACTTTTAAATTTCCTTGAAGAAAGTCTTTATTGACAGTCTCAACACTCACTCCTTTTCCGATAGCGCTCTGATACATCTGGTCTGCAAAAGAGATATTATCTGACTTGTAAGCTATCGTATTGACATTTGCAATATTATTTGACTGCGTGTTTAAAGCAGTTTGAAATCCATTTAATCCAGTGATACCACTGTAAAGTGCATCCATCATTTTATAAAAACCTTTCTATTTACCAAATCTCTTTTATACTAGAAACTAATATTTTTGTTGGCGAACTTGCATAAGTAACAGAAGCACCATCAGTCACATATTTTGCCACAGTTGCAGCATCTGTAATTATTTTTCCATTCGCATCAAGCAAAGTAATTCCACCCGTACTGCTTGGGACAAATCTTCCATCTTTCATTTGAATTTGGATTGCTGTTTTTGCACCAGTACTATCTAAAATATATCCATTACTATCATATTTAGCATATGCTTTTGTCGTTGTATCATAAAGTCTATCTGCATATCCTGTAAGTTGTAATGCATTAAGATACAGTTCACCATCAACATTTTCGACTGTTTGTACTTCATATGATTTTACTAAACCAGCTTTATCCACACTTCCATCTTCTACAATTTTACCGATTAGATTTGCTGAAGTTGACAATGCTGAGTTTGCATAAGAAGCTTGCAATGCAGCCATTGCAGTTGACATATCACTATTTGATTGAATTGTTGACATTTTTAATTGACTATCCATAATTGCCGTTGTATCTTGTGGCTTAGTTGGATCTTGCTGTTTCATCTGCTCCAATAAAAGCTTTAAAAAATCATCATTTGTAAGCTTATCATTTGAAATTGCTGTAGTATAACTATTTCCATCAACTCCAACTGCACTATTTACTACCACATCATTTACTGCTGCCATAATATTCTCCTTTTGAAAAATTCTATTTAAGGAACTTAACCTAACTAATTTATAACGAGGGAACTCATTCCCTTAACTCTTTTCTAAATAACCTGTTCATTGAAAAAGTATCCAACAACATTATCAGTATCCATAGCATCTTGGATACGAACGGCAAGTTTCTCTTCCATAACGATAATATCTCCTGTCCCTATAATTCGGGAGTTCACATAAATATCACCACCAGCACCTGCTAGTTTATCTAAGGGAACGATATCCCCCTCCCCCAAACTAAGGAACTTTCGTAAGTCAATATCTGTGCTTCCTAAAAGTACATCTACTGATATCTGTGCATCTACTAAACTACTGTAATCTT
>DZCE01000282.1 GCA_022736375.1 Arcobacter nitrofigilis
AAATAAATATTTACTTTTTTATATCTAATCCACACTTCATCTTTTTTACTATAAAAAGATAATAGTTGACGCCAAAGAAAACGAGTGCCATGACAGTAAAGATAATAATCTTGTTCATCCTGTCCGTTCATTGGATCAGAATAAAAATCATCATAATAATAGATCGGATCCACACGAATCCTCTGATTTCTTTTCTTGTCCATCCGAGTCACAAAAGTCTATGATGTAGATGTGTATAATCACCATTGAGTGGATTCTTTTTTATGATAAATATTCTCCACAATCAGACCCATATCGCATCGAATATTACCAACGACAAGGCTACAATTAATGTTCAAATCTTGGCTCATCATACTACAGATAAATATGCTAGACTAAATCCGAAAAACATAATACCGACATCTCTCACTAATCCCAAAGGTTTGTATTCGACAACAGTAGACACAAGTGTAATGACAAAAAGTACAAAGGATATGTTTTTTACAAACAATAATGTCTGCATATTGGTTTCTGTAAAATTTGTGTATTCTTTGAAGACAACGAATTGGATCAGCAAAAATATCGTAAGAAATCCTATACTCGAAACCCCACTTGCCTGTCCATAAATACCATCAAACCGATTGATAGCATTGATACACAAGATAGACCAAAGTGTAAATCAAACCGCTAATAATCGTTGTGGCATGATCCATATTTTACCATTGATGATAAATTCTTGTGGACCAAAACTTCCTATTCGGACAGCCAACAACGCACCTGCTATATGTCAGACCAATCTAAACATCGGCGGTATTTTAAAATTAATTTTGCCTATATAATGGAGTTCTTCAAAGAGTTCAAAAATAATAATAGGGAGTGATCAAAAGATTAATCACCAAAATAGATTGCTATATAAATATTCTGGAAACAAAAGTGCAACACTTACAAAAAATCCCACATAGACAAAAATTCCTTGGATGGTAGGGACGGGCTTCCTTGTGTTTTTAAGGTCATTCCCGGGCTTATCCAAGACCTTCAACCAACGAAAAAGCTTGAGTCCTATTCGAGCAAATGCTATAGC
>DZCE01000100.1 GCA_022736375.1 Arcobacter nitrofigilis
ACTGTTATTCCAAATGACAATAGAATATTGCTTCAAGATTTAGTTGGTGTAGATAGGAGTGATATATCAAATCCAATAGTGGTTAAACTCGCTCAAATACTTCAAACGCTTGATAGCGACAATAATCCAGCAAATGGTATAACAATCGATGCTTCAAGACTAAAAGATAATCTTAATCTGATAGTAAATGAGAGTACGATTGTGGAAGATTTATTTGATAGTGGTACAAATATAGTTACTCCAGAAGATGCAATGGCTCACATAGAAGAAATGATTGGTTATATAGTACAAGAGAATAGCAATACAGCTCCTATTTTAAACCTTGGAGAGGCTGGTCGCATTATAACTGACTTTGAAGGATACAATGACTTTGGAAAGAGTATTATAGTTGATAGCTACGGTGATATTATTGTAGCAGGATATGCATACAATGGTAGCAATTATGATTTTGCGGTTGCAAAATATAATAGTAATGGAAGCTTAGATACTTCATTCAGTGGTGACGGTAAAGTAATGAGTGATATTACAAGTAATTATGATCGTGGATATAGTGCCATAACAGATAGTAGTGGACGAATTATAGTAGCTGGTGTTGTAGGCAATGACTATAATTATAATTTCGCAATTATCAGGTACAACAGTGATGGTAGCGTGGATAGTTCATTTTCACAAGATAGTGGTCAAATCTCAACAAACTATGGTGATGTTTCATATGATGGATATAGTATGGCTCTTGATAATGAAGGTCGCATTGTTGTAGCGGGATATGCTCACACTAGCCTTGTATCAAGTTTTGCTATCACTAGATATAGTAGCGATGGCAGTATAGATACTTCATTTGGTGAAAATGGCAATATTACAACTGATATTACCACAGGAAGTGAGAGTGGACAATCAGTTTTGATTGATAGTAGTAATCATATTATAGTAGCTGGATATGCATATAATGGTGTTAATTATGACTTTGCAATTACAAGGTACAATAATGACGGGGGTCTAGATACATCATTTGGCAACAACGGCAAAGTAATAACTGATTTGACAAACAACAATGAACGAGGATACAGTGTTGTTATGGACAGTAGTAATCATATAGTAGTAGCTGGATATGCATATAATGGTGTCAATAATGATTTTGCAATTGCAAGGTACAACAGTGACGGAAGTTTAGACACATCATTTGGCAATAATGGCAAAGTAACAACTGATTTTAGTGCAGGAAGCGACAGTGGGCAATCAGTTTTGATTGATGGTAATGGCGATATTGTAGTGGCTGGATATGTACTAAACGGTAGTTATTATGATTTTGCAATTGCAAGATACAACAGTGACGGAAGCCTAGATACATCATTTGGCAACAATGGTAAAGTAACAACTGATTTTGTTCAAAATCATGATTACGGATCTAGTATTACCATGGATAGTAGTGGGAATATTCTGGTAGCTGGATATGTGTCCAATGGTAGTGATTATGATTTTGCGGTTGCAAAATATAATAGTAATGGCACATTAAATGAAGACTTTGGCATGGTTTTTGCTGTTGCTAGCAATACAAACCCTGTCATACTATCTCCAAATGCTATGCTGTATGATTTAGAATCCGTCACAAATGGCAATTATAGTGGGGGGGTGTTAACAATATCCAGAGATGGAGGTGCTAATACTGATGATAATTTTGACGGAAGCAATCTTCTGGTGTTTGATGGAGCGAATGTATTATATGGCGGTGTTGATGTGGGTAACTTTTCAGAAGTTGGTGGCACACTTAGTATAGCATTTGATAATGACACTACTCAAGCAGTAGTAGATGGTATACTTAGCAGCATTACTTATAGCAATAATAACTTTACAAATACAATAGTTTTAAATTGGGGTTATAATGATGGAATTAACTCAATAGTGACACAGCAAAGTGTTATATGATATTGCTTTAAAATCAAAATTATTGGATTATCAATCTTTCTAAAGATTCTTGATTTTACTTATCTGATCTCTTAGTCTTGCAGCTTCTTCGAATTCTAGGTTTTTAGCAGCAGCTAGCATTTTGGCTTTTAGTTCAGCTACTATTTTTTGTCTTTCAGCTTTTGGCATTTTATCTAGTTTATCTGCTTTGTTATATAGTTCTCCATGCTCTTCTTGTTTTAGATTTGCATCAAGCTCACGGATTGTTGTGCGTGGAATTATGCCGTGTTCTTTGTTGTGGGCTTCTTGCTTTGCACGGCGTTCTAGCGTAGTATCTATTGTGAATTTCATTGCATTTGTAATGCGATTAGCATACATAATTACCCTGCCATTTACATTCCGTGCAGCTCTTCCTGCTGTTTGGATTAGTGATGTTTGTGAACGCAAAAAGCCCTCTTTATCAGCGTCCAGTATCGCTACTAAGCTAACCTCTGGTAAATCTAGCCCTTCTCTAAGCAGATTTATCCCAATAAGTATATCAAACTCTCCAAGCCGTAGTGATCTTATAGTCTGATTTCTCTCAATTGCGTCCATATCTGAGTGCATATGACGAGCCTTTAACCCCAAATCACTATAATATTTCGCTAACTCACTTGCCATCTTTTTGGTCAATACAGTTACTAGCACCTTATCACCTTGCTCTATGACTTTTTTCATCTCATCATATAGATGTTCTACTTGATTTGTGCTGGGTACTACATCTATCAGAGGGTCAAGAAGCCCCGTAGGACGTACTACCTGCTGCGCCACCACGGATGACAATTCAAGCTCTAGTGGAGCTGGAGTAGCTGATACAAATAGATAATGTGGTGCTTTTTCTATAAATTCATCAAACATCAATGGGCGATTATCTAGTGCAGAAGGCAACCTAAAGCCATGCTCTACAAGCACCTCTTTGCGACTTCTATCTCCTGCGTACATTCCTCTAAATTGAGATAAACTAACATGCGACTCATCTACTATTACCAGATAATCCTCTCCCATCGCTGCGAAATAATCCTGCAATGAATATGGCGTCTCACCAGCAGACTTGCCTACAAGTTGCCTTGCATAGTTCTCAATTCCTTTGCACATTCCAGTCGCTTCCAGCATCTCTAGGTCAAACTCTACTCTTTGTTTGAGCCTTTGATGCTCTACCACTCTGCCTTCTTTTTCATAAAACGCCAGTCGCTCTCCAAGCTCATCTTCTATATTTTTCATAGCAAGAGCTAGTTTCTCTTGCCCTACTATAAACTGATTTGCAGCGTATATAGTAATCTCTTTAACGCTCTCACCTTTTTCGCCAGTCAATCCATCGAAATAGTATATCGCCTCTATCTCATTAGCAAAAAACTCAATCCTTAGAGCTTCACTCTCGCTATACGCAGGGAAAATATCAAGCACATCTCCATTGACCCTAAAGTCACCCCTATCAAATGTCATATCATTTCGCTTGTATCCCATCTCTACAAGTCGCAAAAGAAGTGCTTTTTGTGGATACTCTTGCCCTACTTCTAGGCTCTGCACCACGGAGCGATAATCTTCAGGTGAGCCAAGCCCATAGTTAGCTGATACAGAAGCTATGACTATCACATCATCATGACTTAGCAAACTTGCCGTGGTGCTTAGGCGTAATCTCTCTAACTCCTCATTGATAGAGCTATCTTTTTCTATAAATAGATCCTGACGGGGGATATACGCCTCAGGCTGATAATAGTCATAATAACTTATAAAATACTCCACTCTATTATTTGGGAAAAAGCTCCTAAACTCACTATATAGTTGGGCTGCTAGAGTTTTATTGTGTGTCATTATCAGAGTTGGTTTTTTTGTAGCTTCTATCACCTTTGCCATTGTGTATGTCTTGCCACTTCCTGTCACTCCTAGTAGCGTCTGATAACGATTTCCACTATTTATAGAGTCGCTAAGTGTCCTGATGGCTGTGGGTTGATCACCTGCTGGTTCGTATGGGCTATGTGCAATTAATGGCTGATCCAAAATATTCCTATATATGATAAATTATAATTAAGTTGTGCTATTATATCAAAAGAAATTACTACTTAGGAAAATTATGAATGCATTAGATAGACTAGAAGAAACAATCCTAAATTTCAAAACCAGCTATGATAAATTAAAAGAAGATAATACAATCCTAAGAACAAAGCTAGATAGTGCAGAACTTGAACTTCTGAAAAAAGAAGAACAAATAGAAGCTGTGATACAAAAAGTAGAAGCCTTGCTTTCTCAGGTCTAGGTAGCCAACAAGATGCGTTCAATTGCACTCACAATATGTGGCAACAGATACGAGATGTTGCTCGATGAAGATTTAGCACTGTTCGTAGAAGAAGATTTAAGTAATTCGAATATCCACCTAGACCAAGATAATAAAGCCGATAAACTACTCCAAGCCTACCTCAAAATGGCGAAACAGACATATGAATACGAAACAAAAGTCACAAATCTATTACAAAAGCTAGAAATTTAAAATATTTTTATAATATTTGTAATAAAAATTACAAAAGAGTGTGCTATAATTCTCTTAAGTTTATACTTTTAGTCTTTACTAAGTTTAGAAGTATATTCCTAAAAATACATAAAAATAGGAGTTACACATGAACAACATGAGAAGAGGATTTACAATGATCGAATTGATCTTTGTTATTGTAATTATAGGAATTTTAGCAGC
>DZCE01000101.1 GCA_022736375.1 Arcobacter nitrofigilis
CCTTCTCCAGAAAACAATGCAGAAGCATACGACAATATGTTAAATGAAGTATTTGGTAAAAAAACTAAAGAAGCAGATTATTCATCACAAAAAGAAATAATGGATAAGATACTTGGGACAAAAGATGCTCAAGAGTACAATCTAAATAGTGAAGCTGGAATAGAAACAGCAAGACAAAACATAATGAGAGAGCTCAGAGAACAAGGAGCATCAGAGGCTGAAATTAATAGGGATATCGTAAGATTTGATGAGATGATTCTTGAATACAAAGGACTACCAACTCAAACAGACCCATTAGGAGCTTTGGTTCAAGGACAAAGAATAGCAAAAAACTGGAATATATCTAGACTCCTTGGTTCAACAGGATTCGTACAGGCATCAGAAGTATTAACAACTGCAGTAAATGTTGGAGTTAGAAATATGATAGAGTTTGGTTCGTTTGGAAAGCTATACAGACAAATGTTCACTGGAAAGCTAAATGATGTCTTGGCTCAAGAAATACAAACACATATGGGGCTTGGAACACACTTGACTAGAGCAATCAACCCAAATCTATATGACAACCAATTTGATGCATTGTCTGTTTCTGATATTGGTATGACAAATAACTTTTTAGATAGAGTTGAGAATATATCTGCTAAATTCTCTGAGGGAACATTGTTAGTATCTCAAGTAAAACCACTTTCTGCAGCAATGGAGATGACAACAGCAAAAGGTGTTATAAACGATATAATAATAATGGCTAGACAAAAATCATTCTCTGCAAGTGATATTAAGAAGATAAATGAATATGGTCTTGATTTAGACTCAATGAAAGCAATAGCGAACCAAATAGAGACACACGGTTCATTTGGGGAGAAGTCTTGGTCTGGTGGAATCAAGGTTACTGAGTTAGGATTTGACAACTGGACAGATACTGAAGCACAAAACTTACTGATAAATTCAGCTAGAAGATTTGCTCATACTGTTGTTCAAAAATCATTTATGGGGGATAAGACTGGAGTAGTATTCCAAGATAAATTATTAAGAAATACTCTTGGTGGTGGTTTCTTGCTTGAACTAAAAGACTATATGATTACTGCATATAGTAAACAATTAGGTCGGTCAGTCACTAGAGCCGATATGCATATGATTTATACTACTCTTGCTCAAGCAGCAGGGTTAGCAGTATCATTGACAGCTAAAAACTATATAGTTAATGCAGGCAACCAAGAAGAGTTCAAAAAGAGTATGGAAGCAAAAGCTTTCACTAGACAGGTTGTTTCTCAATTACCTGCAACATCTTTTATACCTATGATGGTTGATACATCTTTGGAGATAGCTGGACAAGATAGATTATTCTCAACAAGCAGATATGATTCTCCAGTTGAAGGAGTCCTTAACTCTCTTCCAGCAATAGATTTAGCAACCAAACAGTTTGAATTGGCTTCGTCAATAGCAGACTCATATAAAAAAGGACATATCACTGGAAATACATATAACAATATGTTTGGATTACTTCCTTTTGGAAATACTCCACCAGCTTCTGCATTAAAAAGTAAACTGAAAACAGAGGCTAAAGAAGCAGATGTTGTTTCAACGAATATAGAAAGAAGAATTGCAGCCATACAAGAGAAACAAAAACGTCTTGGATTACAAGAAATGAGTGAATCTCAAATAAGAGCCAACCTAAGAGGGGTTGCTGATGAAAAATACAAAGATGGAAGAAGTCATAGAAAAGATTTACCACAGAAAGTTAACAATAAAGATGTTTTCTCTGAATTAAAAGAATATGTAGATGGTTTAAAAAAAGAAATGTCTGGTACTCATATCTCTGCACCAACATATAATATTAAAGAAGATAACAAGTAATCTTAATACACACAAACTCTCCCAAAGGGAGTTTGTGTGATAATAATCAATAATATAAAAAGGAAATAAAATATTATGACATTAATGTTATTTTGATATAATGTTACTAAAGACATAAAGGAGAGTGGATGGAATTAGTATCAGAGATAGGAACAAAGAATGTTAATGGGAAGTGGATTGGATTTGGAATATATTTCTGTCCAGTATGTATGAGCAATGTTGAAATGCAAAATAGAAGTGGGAAGAAGGCAAAAACTTGCTTTAAATGTATAAATAGAACACACGGAGAGACGAAGACAAGATTATTTAGAATATGGACTGCAATAAAGTCTAGGGCAAAATTAAAATCAGGAACTTACGCAGATTTAAGAGTAGAAATATACGAAAGATGGGCTAGTTCTTTTAAAGAGTTTAAGAAATGGGCTATTGAAAACGGGTATAACGAGGTATTAACAATAGACAGAATAGACAATAGACTTGGGTATTATCCTAGTAATTGTAGATGGGCAACAATGACTACACAACAAAACAACAAAAGAGAGATTCAAAAGAACAATACGACAGGACACAAAGGGATAAGCATACAGGGAAAGAAATTTAGAGCAGGAAAGACTATAAATAAAAAGGCTGTATGTTTTGGGCTATTTGATACAATGGAGGAGGCAATAGAATGCTACAAGAAAATGACACTATAATTTGCAAATCAAAGACAAAAGATACATCAAATATGACATTAAGGCAGAAATTAGAATTGCTGAACGAATTACTAGTAGATACCTGTATAGATAATATGCAGAACAATAGAATGAAACTAAACGACTTAGGGAGTATCGTCACCTTGCTTCGAAATAACAAAGTAATAGAAGAAAAAAGGGAAGTAACCGAGAGTGATTTAATAGAAGAACTTATTGAGGACAAAAGATGATATATGCCTATCCATTAAGTGCAAATAAAACACTTACGTATAGCTATAAAATAAAAAATTATAAAGTATTATCTACTCAAGACAAAAGAGTCCTGGTAAATAATTTTAAAGAATTTTATAAATATGTATTTTGGAATCTTGGTCTTCCGTTCCCGACTCTTGATCAACTATTTATGGCAAAATATGTTTCTCAATTAGTAAACACTCAAGACCCTCTTATGCTTCAAGCACAAAGAGGATTGGCAAAGTCATTAACAACACAAATATTGTCAGTATGGATGCTATTGAGGAATAAAAATGAAGTAATAGTTGTTGTATCTGCTACATCTGGAAGAGCAGAATCATTTATTGGTTTTTGCAATAAATTGTTTGCAAATATTCCTTTATTAAAACATTTAGAACCACAAGTAAAAGACAGAAGTTCAAGCAGAAAGATTGATGTTGCAGGTAGGCTTCCCAATGATTCTCCTTCACTTAGTGCATTTGGAGTTACCTCAGCAAAAACTGGTTCAAGAGCTTCATTTATTATTTATGATGATGTTGAGATACCAGAGAATTCAGATACGAGCCAAAAAAGAGAAAAGCTATTAGCTGGAATAAGAGATACAGCCAATCTAGGGATAGCTGGTATCTTTAGGGAATTATGTATATGTACTCCACAATCAAGTGCCAGTGTTTACAGAACAATGCTACAAGATGGATTTAAAAGATGTATTTTACCAGCAGAGTACCCCGAAGATATTTCTGTTTATGAAGGAGACTTAGCTCCACATATTCATAGGGTAGCAACCAAATATAGATACAGAATCGGTGATGCTACGGACAAGAGAAATAATATGACTCACTTGCTGAAGCAAAAACTAAAAGGTAAAGCTAGATATAAACTTCACTATATGTTAGATACTGTACTCACAGATGAAGAAAAATATCCACTAAAACTGAGAGATTTAATAGTAATGGACCTAGATCCTGTTAAAGTATCTGCATATATTCAATATAGCTCAGAGAAACGAGATACACTATATGATTTAAAGCATTATGGACACCGTGGAGACTTCATTAGAAAGCCAAGCACAGTAGATATCCAAATGAAAGAATATGATGCTATAGGTATGTTTATAGACCCTTCTGGTAGAGGAGCAGATGAAACAGCATATTGTGTTACTGCAACTTCTGGTGGAAAGATATTTGTTCTTGACTTTGGTGGACTAACAGGTGGATATGACAATGATGCATTAGATAAATTATCTAGAATAGCAAAACAGTTCCGAGTTAATTTAGTAAAAGTAGAGAGCAACCTAGGGGATGGAGCATTCGCTGAACTACTTAAACCATATTTGAGAAGAATTCATAATTGTGCGGTTGAAGATGAAAGAGCAACAACACAAAAAGAAACCAGGATAATAGATGCCCTAGAACCAGTGATGATGCAACACAGATTGGTTGTAAACAAAAGTTCATTAGAAAGAGATTCTGACAAAAAAGAAAGGTATTCATTAACTTATCAAATGACACACATAACAACCTTAAGAGGAAGTTTGATACACGATGATATAGTGGATGTCCTTGGGATGGGAGTTAATCACTGGGTACAAACTATGGCTAGAGATGAAGAAGAAGAATATAAAAGATTTGAAAATGATGTTTTAGATAAAGAATTAAATGATTTTTACGAAGAGTTTTATAATACTCAAAATACCAATAATGTTATGGATGTATGGTAAACATTATCATTTACTATTGTTTTGTAAAAATATAGCAAAGCTATATTTTTACAGGTTGATTGTTGCTAGAAGTTTTATTTATTTTCTATAGGTATAAACAACTCACACATCTTAGTATTATGAAG
>DZCE01000102.1 GCA_022736375.1 Arcobacter nitrofigilis
ACATTCTTTATACTAATAGCAATTATTACATTTTCAACCATGTTTATCAATAGAGCAAATGTAAAAGAAGTAATGACATGTACATCCTATTTAGTAGGAGCTAATGCTAATCTAACTTGCAGTAAAATTGATGGCGAAATTACAATGGTAGCTCTTTATAAAGAAGGTTGGCATTTTGTTGGTGATATTAGTGGTGTAAATGGGTTTATGTTAGTTTTTGAAAAATAATTATCTAGCGTACCACTAAAACAAAGATTTTAATTGTCACAATTCAACCTCTTATTAATGTTTTACGCTCAAAATATTTATGTATAATTTGAGGCGACTATTACAATTAATATAGATGACGACCCTGATTTCTGTATTTATTTTGATTCAATCTCCCAAAACCCGAAAATTATCTTAGTGATGCTGTAGATTTTGCTCCATTGTTAATATATCTTCTCTTGCCTTATCATATTTATGAAGCCAAGTCCAGCATTTCTGCCAAACCTTCCGCCTCACAACAAATTTCAAAAAAATAATCTTCACTGCTAAATGTTTGAAATATCGCAATTGCTTCATTTAACTGTTCAGCTTTTATAAAATCAAACTCCAAAGCCTTATATAAAACAACTTCTTGGCACCTCTGCTTAAAATTTGATTTTGTATGTTTGCCTCTTCTAAAACTTCTACTTCTACTACGGTAGACTGATCTATCTCTTGACTCTACGGTAAAATCTAAAATTGTTTGTGACATAATTGGGTTCCGTTTTTATGGAAAAAACTGCACCCGTTGGGTGAAAGTATCAGGTGCAGTTTTACTCTCTTTTAGCCCTTATTTTACGCTATTTGCACTTCATCTATTATTTTTCTATTTCGTAATCTTGGTTAATTATCAAGCAGATAAAATAATTGCAATAGAACAATCATCGGAACTTTTTTTAGTAAAGACTTGTTCAATATTAGAATTTAAGATTGAAGATACTTTCTTCTCTGAAAACTTCTTAATCCATTCTGCCATCGTGATGCAGGCACTAGCTAGGTTTTCTTCTTTCTTGTTGTACAAACTCTCTGCCGTCCCGTCTGACATCAAGAAAAAAGTATCACCACTTTTTACCTCATCACTATAAAGACGAATTCTCTTTTCAGCGGTTTCATCTGTTACAAAGTAGGTATTATTGCTAAATTCACCGTTTTCAGGATGAGAAATGATTGAAGAAATTCCATTACGCACACGACCAATAACACCATCTCCAATATGAAATGCTACAAATATCTTATTTTGTAGAGCAACAGCGAGAAGCGTTCCAGAATATTGTTTTATAAAACAATTATCTTTAGTAGCTCTTATTTGTAATGCTTTGACAATAGGAGGAATTATCATCTTTGATGCTTCCTTTTGACTGCTCTTACATAGAACATCAAACTCTTTCGTCATGATATTACAAGCAATTTTTGTAATGATTTCTGCGCCAAAATGGCTCATTTCACAGGAGCCTGCTCCATCAGATAGGGCAACACAAGAAATGCCAAGTTTTCTGCTTTTCTTAGTTGTTACAAAATCTTGACAAGGAGTGTTAGACGAAATATGACTTCGCCCAACTCCTTTTGCATTAACTATCTTACTCATGTTTTAAACACTTGCCCATGCATTAATTCCTTTTACGTCAAGAGGTACTGACTCCCCAGGCGTAGATTGAGACACTCTTGACACGGAACGGCTTAACCATAAGAAGAATTCTTTAAAATTAAGACCAGAAAGTTTTAGCGGTGGACGACCAGGAGAAAGCATGGCTAAATTATCCAAGTTTGCACTGCCTATGGCAATTGGGAAAATAGAAAGTCTCTTGGATTCAACCATGTCCATGACTCGAGAAGCCGCACGAGAGATATCATCCGTTGGCTCACCATCTGTCATAAGAACAAGCCATGGCTGGTAATAATCAACACCAGCAGTCTTGTATTCACTTTTTCTGTGCTCAAGCATGTCAAGTGCGAGGTTTACAGCTTCTCCCATCGGAGTTCCTCCATTTGCATAAAACGATGGAACTTCTTGTCTTTCAATAGAGAAGAAGTCTAATGCGGTTTTTGCAACCCCACCAAAAGTAATAATAGAAATTTCAGCCGAATATCGGGCAACCTCATCATCACGAATCGCATTAAAGAACATCTCTACACCTTGTTCAAGTTCTTTGATAGGAGCTCCATCCATAGAGCCACTCACATCTAATACTAAACAGATAGGTACTCTAGGTGTAGGATTTTCAACTAACTCTTCTTGTCGTAATATAAATTCTTCTCTCATTTGTAATCCTTTTTTTTTTAATGTTTGATGAGGATACTAAAAATTATAGCAACGAAATAAACGACAACTGCTATAGCTAGAAGTTTCCCAATAATTCTAAAAATCATTGAAACAAGCCGTTTTATTAAATCGAAAGTATCGCTAATAAACCAGAAAACTTTAGCACCAAGGGATGTTTTTCTTTTTCTGTGTGACTGATAAGTACTACTATTGTTTTTATAATACATTCCTCCTGATGCTTGGGGCTTATTGCCTCCTCTGTACAAAGTTTTATATGATGAAACAGATGCAGGGATGGATATTGTAGCCTTGTTTTGCTGACTAGTCTTTGCTAATTTTTCTAGTTTAAATCGCTTTAAACAATCTCCACAAATAAAGTCTTTTCCTTGATTGCTCATCTTTTCAACCCACTGTCTACTTGCCGTTGTAGTTGCACCACAATTTCCACAATCAGCTTGAATAGGATCTTTAATCTTCATTGACATAGGAAATAATTCGTTACTATTATAACCTTTATTGATTGCCCACAAATATCCATTTAACACACCTTGCCATTCAATAATAGAGAGTCTTTTGTTTAGTTTGAAAGTAGAACAAAAAGCTTCCTTTATTTTTCTTGTGAAGTTTGCCCATATTAAAATCCACGGTCCTTCTGGCGCTGATGTCTCAGGTCTTGAGTCACACCAGTATGAAAAGTTTTGCTTCTTAATATTGTCAGATTGAGACTCTCCTCCCTGTTGTGAATAAGGCGGCTTACCAGGAAGTAAAATCATAAATAGCATTGTGGCAACCGCGAATAGCTCATGCTCTTTAGTTCTCATAAAAGAAGCATAATCTTTTCCTTGTATCTCAGGAGCAGTATAATTAACAGTTCCAACAGTGCAAGAGAAGTTCTCAATTTGATAGCTATCTGTATCAACGAACCATATCTTACCACTCTCTTCGACAAGAACATTAAGAGGGTTTATATCTCCAACTATAATATTCATAGAGTGTAAAAATGCCATTTTATCAAGAAAAGAAGATGCTATTTTTACCAAATCACCTCTATTCCATCTTGGGAAATTCTTCAATAAAATAGGTTTTATAAACATACAAGTCTGCATTGGTCTCCCTGCTGCCATTGGCATGATATAGCCAATAAACTCACCTTGCTTGTTCAATGCAACATCAACAGGCCAACATATTCCATTGAAAAGAATTTCTTTTGAGAGCATGAGTTCAATTTTCTGTTTTCTATGCATTGTCAATTTATCATGATGATATATTTTGCAAACGTATTCTTTATTGCCAGCAAGCTGATAGATAGTCCCTTCGCCGCCTGCACTAATACTCTTACCAAGAGTCATAGTTCCGAATTTAGTGGTATTTATACTATCACCTGCACCTGTAACCGACCGTGTTTTTAGTATGATATCTTTTGATAATGATGCTGTTGATACTAAACGAAATGGGGACGGGTTAGCGGGTTGATACATTGGTTCTCCATTAATATGTTTTTATAGGGGGAAAGTGGATTATTGTACAATAAATAACCATAATTTTAAATTCTATTCATCTCTTTACAAATTATTTCTTCAGTTGGATTGGCGTAGATTGATGATGAAGAGTTGTTTTTAGATAATAGTTGGTAAGGCACACTTACTTTTAGTGGCATTATATCCCGACATTTATAATCTCTCACTTTTTTTAACATATTTTACGATGATTTTATCCTATCTTGAATTTAATACCACTTATCGGGCAGTTTTTAGAGGTACCCTGAATCTGAAAAGTTGTCTTGATTTTTCAGACCATTATAACCTTTTTTACAAGACACAATGCGTCTATAGTTACTTCTATACTCTTTTTACATTTGGTCATCAAAAGGGGTTGGCATATAAAAAAACTCTCTCTCCGGAAAAATAAAATATCAAAAGTAGTAAGAATTCCTTTCACGGAATACAAAGAATATTTAGTAAATTTGGTTACTATAAAGAGTTATCACACAATCGGTATAAATTTTTAGTAATTAGATTTACTAAAATATCTTAGTTATATCTAAGAAACTTGGCGAATTATTTTGCCAAGTTTTAACATAAGCCTCTTTTAGCAGCGGGACATTATCTCTTTGTTTACTCAGCCAAGCCGGCTTAGTATCTTCTTCAAATGCACATTCCACAAAAACGCTCTTTATTGAAACGGCATCTTAGCCATAATAATCTCTTCTCGGTCAACGTACTGCCGGCAATCTGTTCCGCCTAGCTTCGTGCACGTTTGTCTCCATAACTCAGAATGCCCGTCATCTTTGGTGTTGTAGTGACCGAGCTTAAACATAAGGGCA
>DZCE01000283.1 GCA_022736375.1 Arcobacter nitrofigilis
CACTACACCAACTAATGATAATATTTCAAGTGAGGAAGAATCTAGTGCTAATGAGGATACATCAACACAGGAAAGCTCTGGTAGTTGTAATCAAATAATAATTAACTTTAAATATATTGTAACAACTGATATTGCTAATCAATCTGATACTACTGAAATTTTATATGGTGATAATTGCAAAAAGTATATTCAAATAAGTGCAGAAAAATCATTTGGATTAAAACCTACAAAATTCTTGACAGGAATTGTACCTGGGAATGATAATAATTATACATTAAAAAGTGGTGACCATATAGAAAAGATAGGTGAAAGTTATATTTATGATAGCAATGCTGATAATGAACAGAATATCAAAGACCTGCTAGGAAATGTTCAAGAAGGTGATATTATACAAATGTATTGGAAGCCATCAGAAACTCGATTTCCTCATACCGTATTTATGTGGGAAAAACCAATCAACACAGATAATAATACGACAAAATTAAATTGGGCTGATTCAAATATGTATAATAAAGAAGTATATCAAGGAACAAAATTTTCTAGTTCCCAGACACAAGATAAAAATATACAAAGCTTTATTAACTCCCTATTGTTTGATGGAGCTGGTGCAACATTATATAGACTGAAATGTCAACAACCTTTAGGAGAATAAAATAATGAAAACTAAAAAATTAAAAACAGTATTAACAATACTTTTATTACCAATCATGGTTTTGGCTACAGAATGCACAACATTCACTGATATAGACGGTAGTAGCTATAAGAGTGATATTTTGGTAGCGAGTGATGAAGGGTGGATTAGCTGTAGAAACACTTTTGAGCCTTACAGGGTGACTAATCGCATAGAGGCTCTCAAGATGGCAATTGTGGCGAGTGGAGTCAATCCATCTGCTACCACAGAGCAGTGTTTTGATGATGTGCCAACTGGTGATTGGATGAACCCTTATGTTTGCTATGGCAAAAATAGCGGTTTGTTGGTAGATCGTAGCAGTTTTTCACCTGCTGATAGTGTCAATTTCGCAGAGGCTTCCAAGCTCATACTTC
>DZCE01000025.1:0-19140 GCA_022736375.1 Arcobacter nitrofigilis
AGGTAATTTTGGTATTTTCTACTAACATTTTAAAATATTTTTTTGAATTTTAGGATATTTTTTTAACTTTGCTATTAATTTAATAGAAATACACATATTTTATTGCTATTAAGCATTCTTTGTATGCTGTAAATAGCAATTACACCTAATATATACCTATATAATTTAATCTCAACTGGTTTCCCGCTCATAAAAGGAGAGTTTTTACCTAATTTTAAAATAAATTTTCATTTTTTTTAAAAAAAATTATTTTTTACTTGACATTGTCATTTTAATGTATTATATTGTTATCGGTATTTATCTAAGATAAGTACAAAAATGGCATCGCTTAATAGTTAAAGTCCGTCAATATCAAGGAGCCGTGTCATTCTTCTGAGCGCCAGTCTGGCTAACAAAGCTTAGGAAGCAATCGTTTGATAAGAGTCGTTAAACTTATTTGGGACTGAATTTTAAGAATGATAACCTAATGGCGTACTATGCAAAGGAAGATAGTTTGGTACTTAATAGCAATATACTTTAATACTTAATAGCAATACACATACAAAGATTAAAAGTAAAACCCCTATCACCCTTCAACCTTGTGTTCTTTTCAAAAGATCAATAAAAATCAGCTATCGCTGATTTTAGTGTTAACGGTTAAGGTTAATGGTTAAGTAAATAAAATATTATTAAATAATACTTGACATTTATCTATTAATGTATTATATTGTATTAGTTAATTTTAAAAGGTTAGAATATGTTCTATTTAGATGTAAGTTATAAACAGGATCTCATTCATGTACAAATATATAACATATCTATGGATAAAAGGGTTTACTCTACTATAGATGAAGTACTCAAGGAAAGGAGTATTCCCATTGATAAGGGTACCGATACATATATGTTAGAAATGACAGATGATAATATGCTATTAGTAGAGAGTATAATAGATTATTATAATGGAGTAACTGATGCAGAAAGAGACTCAGAAAAATTATTTAATTAAAAGGTTAGAAGAATTGACTTCAACTGAAGCTAAGGCAATGATCTTAGCTATATATAATGAGTTACCCCATTTACAAGATGCAATAGTAGAAGCAATAATAAAATTAAAAGGAGAATAAAGATATAATGTTCAAAGCTATAAAAGATTGGAATGTAGAAAGAGGATTAATTGAGTACTCCCCCAGATTAGAGTTTAGACTCTTAATGGAGGAACTGTTAGAGAGTGCACTGATGACTAATGCAAAGGAATATGCTGTATACTTTACAGGGAATATTTCTGATTCACTTGATGCAATACCTGTGCATAAGACTTCAGGGAGTATTGCTGATGCTTATGGAGATATAATCTTTGTAGCAGTAGGGAGTTTATGGAAGCTCGGTTATGATCCAAGCATTGTTTTACAGAATGTTATTGATGCTAATAACAATAAAGGTAACAAGAAAGACCCAGATGGGAAAATAATTAAAGAAGAAGGGTTTGACCACCCTGAACACGATAACGCAAAAACGGAGAACAAATGAAGTTATTAAAGATTGATAATACGAAATATCTTAGTATAGAGAATATAGAATCTATAGATATAGTAGACAGATCTCATCAATGTGAGATGAGATTCCAATTGAAGTCTCGTCCTGTACAGGCTACAAAGGTATTCGAGACACGCCAAAAAGCAGAAGAGTTTATAGAACAAATATTCAGTGTGGTTACTGGAGTAATTCCTTTCTTTGAAGAAGAGCCTGTTGTTGCTATAGAAGAACCCATAGAGAAACCCATAGAGAAACCTAAAGGGAAGAAATAGTGTTATACCCTTACATATGCAGAGCCTGTGGGTATAGCTGTGAAGTGAGACTCTCTATTGAAGAATATAAGAAAAGCAATGTAGTGTGTTCGGAATGTGGAGAGTCAATGGTAAGGGCATGGAGTAAGAAAGATGGGAATAAACCCGTGTCTATAGAGACTAAAGGCAGAGGGTTTGAAAAACAAGGGTTTACATATTAGGTGACCCTAACTTCTTAAGGAGAAAAATGAAAGAAGAAAACTTTTTTAATAGCTTTGCCGAACTCTCAAATAGACAAGGCTTCAATAAAGCCTGTAAGATAAAAGGTCTTACACATGAGACTGGTCATCGCTATTTAAGGTATCATAGGGCATCAGTGCGACTCACAGAGGACTCTGCTAAAAGGGCAAGGATACTATTCCTTGATATAGAGACATCTCCAATAGAGGCTTATGTATGGCAAAAGCAAGTGTGGAATGCAAAGATAGATGCAACTAAGGTGGTATCTGATTGGTTTATTCTATCCTATGCTATTAAGTGGTATGGAGATGATGAGGTAAAATCAAGTGTACTAACTCCAGCTGATGCTATTAAAGGTGATGATCGTATCCTTGCAAAAGAACTATGGCACTTATTAGATGAAGCTGATATAGTTATTACTCATAATGGTGATTCCTTTGACATACCTAACATCAAGTCAAGGTTTATCTATTATGGGTTCTTACCACCCACCCCATATAAATCAATAGACACTTTAAAGATAGTAAGGAAAGAATTTGGTTTTACTTATAACTCTCTAAATTTCTTAGTAAAGAAGCTTGGACTTGGAGGTAAGATAGAAACAAACTTTGATTTATGGATTAAGTGTATGGGAGGAGATGAGGAGGCTTTAAAAGAGCTAAAGGAATATAATGAGATGGATGTTAAAGTACTCGAGAGTCTTTATTTGAAAATAAGACCATGGGGGAAATCTCAACCAAATATGGCTTTATATAGTGGGGGTATGAAAGATGAATGTCCTATATGTGGTTCTACTAACCTAAAAGAGTTGAGTGGAGACTACAAAACTAAATTTGCTACACACAAGGTTTATAGGTGTGGTGATTGTGGGGCAATCTCAAGGGATAGAAAAGTAAATACAAGAGTTGTCAGTACGCTAACGACAGCTAATTAACTAAAAAATATATAAACAATAGGAGCAATATGTCACACATCGAATGGGAAAATATAGCAAAAAAGATAGGGGCTACATCGTTTAACCCTAATCTGCACGAGATACAAGAAGAAGCGGCACAAGCATATATACAAGGTGTTAATAGTTTAGTCTCTGAACGAAGAGCAAACTCTACTGACCCTATGTCTCTTACTGAGAAGATCCGCAGAAGTACAAAGTTTCATCGAGAGATGGTTCATCTAAAAAGTAATATAATAGATGAGTATGTTTCAAAAGGGTATGAGCCAAGCTTTATCATAGATGGACTAAATACATTTTTAATATGATAGATAGAGAGCAGCTAAGAGAGTATGACAGTAGAAGAGATGACGGAGTAGAAAAACTATTCCGTCGTCTTAATAATGTTAAGAGTAGTATGCCTATATACACTGAGCCCCAAGCCGAAGCAAGGGGTTTACAATATAAATATTGGAAAGACGAAACCCTTGAGAAGGGTGGGTGGGCTTTAACTGATGATAAGTATGTATCTCAATGCCTAAATCGAAAAGTTTATCATAGTGTGAAAGGAGAGACTAATGCCTTCGTCTCATTAAGTTGTGGTAGAGATTGGGTGACTAAGGCGTCAAGTATAGAGTATGCTTATAATAAGCAAACCAAAAGGTATAATCACACTGGGAAGGCTAACCCAGCAGATATAATTATGAGGAGAGAAAGAGCCAGGAGGGCTGTTGAATTATATGTAAAACAATATATGGCTGGCAAAGTAAACTATGAACTTTGTGGCAAGGCTCTTTCTCCTACTTTTAAATACCCAGCTCAAGGGTTTAAGTCTTTTTTAAAGAAAAGAGGAGTAAGAGAACGAGTGGATAAAATATTACAAGAGGCATTAAAAGAGAATGGAATCAGTATACAATTTGCATTAGACATTTTAAAGAAAGCGGCTCATACAGCCGAAGCTTCAGGCAAAACAAAAGAAATGTTAGATGTATATGTAGAACTTTCTAAGCTTTTAGGAATCGAGAAGAAAGACCCTAAGATCGTAACGACGGAGAGAATAGAACTATCTTCTACTACATCTAAACTATTAGAGGATGGAGAGAGTCTAAAGTTAGAAAGAGTAATAAGCGAGCCACTGCTTGAGGATTAAGAGAGAAGATAGACACGCTATTGTAATCTTTGAAGGAGCGGATTGGAATAAGAACCCAAAGATTGGGATAGCTCGCCCTTTAATAGGGGAAATTAAAAAGTTACAATTAGCTCATAGACATTACTCTGGTGAAGACAAGACTTGGTTAATAAGTGAAATAGGGATGAGGAGTGTGGATGCTGCTATTAAGGCATGGATATTTAAGAATAACCCAACACCCCCATTGGAAGATTGGGAAGATGAGGAGAAATGGTTGAGCCAATTTGATACGGAGGGTAATTGACCGCAGAAGAAGCAAAGAAAGGGTTAGAAGAAAACTTACTAATATTTGGGAAGATAGTGACTCCCAGAATGTTTGCAGTTAAGACTCCAGACTTTCATAAAGAGATTGCATCTTTATACCATAGCGATAAGAAAAGAGTAAATATAATAGCTCCCCGTGGACACGGTAAGTCTTCTTTAACGAAGTTAATGGTATTACACCATCTAATGTATGCCCCAACTCCTATAAAGGTAGTGGTATTAATATCGAAGACTCAAGGACATAGTAAAAGGTTGTTATCTGATATTATGGACATCATACAATACTCTGCTGGCTTTAGGGAGTTATATGGGTATTGGGGACCAGAGACTGCAAAGAAATGGACTAATGAAGAAGTTATATTAAAAGATGGCTCTGTCATTGTAACAAGAGGATCAGCACAGCAAATAGTAGGTTTAAACCAGTTCTCTCAGAGACCAACATTTGTAGTCTATGATGACCCAGAAGATGAGAATAATACAAAGACAAGAGAAAGTATGGACTTCACATTAAATGTGCTATTAAAAGCTGTAATACCTGGAGTAGACCCTATGCACGGGCGTATATTTTTAATAGGAACCGTACAGAAAGAAGGTTGTCTTGTTTTGAAAGTATCTGGAATGTCTAATTGGGTAACAAAGAGATATTCTGCAACCATAGATGAAAAAGAAAAAAGAGTGTTATGGCCAGAATGGTTTTCTTGGAATAAACTACAAGAAGAGAAAAGAGCTTATGAAGAAGTTAATAAACTATCAGTATACTTTTCGGAGTATGAGTCAATATTAATTGGAGATGAGAATGCTCTATTTAATGAAAAGGATTTTAGGTATTGGGATGGGGATATCAAGAGAGACCTTGCTGATAGAACATTTATTAGAATAAAAGAAATAGGGTATAAGAGAAAAGAAGAGCTGGGATATAGTATTCAATGGAATCCTATTACAAACCCTAAATGGGTTGAAGTTTATTTATATATAGGCGTGGATCCAGCATCAAGTGTTAAGAAGGACGCTGACTACTCTGCAATGGCTTTAATTGCAGTGGACTATAAAGGATATATTTATACACTGGATATATATCAAAAAAGAGTAAGACCTATGGAGCTTGCTAATATGATTGTTTCTTGGTATAAAGTACATAAGCCAATTAGAGTTAATATAGAGTCTGTTGGATACCAGGAGATGCTAAGGGACTATCTAAGAAACTTAGATGGTATTTATATACCTGGTTTAGAAGTTCCTTATAAGCCAAGAGATAGCAAGTCTAACCGATTAGAGACCTTGCAACCTTATCTGAGAGGACATAAATTATTTTTTAAGAAGGGTATGAGTTTCTTAGAAGATACCGAGAATCAATTTCTACTATACCCAAGAGTAAAACATGATGATATACTTGATGCAATATACTACTCAAAGCAGAATGCCGTGTCTCCAAGTGAGGACACAACCCCAACTAATACAAAAGAAGTCTTAAATAAAGATGAAGTAACTTCTTGGGCTATGGCATAGCGTGGAAGTTTTAGCAGAGCTTAATTATAGACTTGACAAAATTATAAGAACTAATTATATTTGCAAATAAAATTTTAGGAAAAATGGAAGACTTTAACGCAAAACAAGTATTTGAAAGTTATCATTCAGCAGCGTCTAATTTCTTTTACCAGATGGCTGAGGATACTGACTTTTATAATGGGAACCAATGGTCACCAGGAGAGGTTAGGTCATTAAAAGCTGCAAGGCAATTTCCAGTTGTAGTTAATGTTATAGCGCCTGCAGTTGAACAAGGGGTAGCTCTATTAACAGATAGGAAGCCACGATTCTCCGCTACTGCTAAAGAGACATCAGACATAAAATTAGCACAAATATATGCTGATTTAATGTCTTATATCTGGAATATCTCTAATGGTAATCAAGAACTAAAAACAGCAGTAAAGGATTACTATATTAAAGGTTTGGGTTATTTATTAGCTTATATAGATCCATTAGAAGGTAGGGGACAAGGAGAAATAAAGATTAAATCAATTGACCCTACAGAAGTTTTAGTAGACCCACATAGCAAAAGAAAAGATTTCTCTGACTCAAGACATATTATTATAACTCAAGTCTTTACCAAAGAAGAGATTGAGTTTATGTATCCCCAATTTAAATTCTCTACAGATGTAGAAAGAGAGATGGGGAGTGAACTTTCAGAGTATGGAATAAACTACGACTCAATAAAAAAGAATAATTATAGTCTGGATGGGGCAGAAAGGTATAGAATAGTTGAATTTTACTCTAAGATTAGAAGTGCTAATTATCAAGTAAGAGATACTGTATTAGATGTAAACTATGAATATACAGAAAGGGACTTGATGGAGTTCTTATCAAAGCCAGCTTTTCTATTAGCTACTCATGACTCTAATAACTATGTTACAGACTTTCAAAAGATTGAAGAGGTAGGAGCCTTATATTCTCAAGTTGGAGAGTATTACCACTACATAATAAATCAAGAGACTGGAGAACCTACTATAGCGGCTGGGGAAGAGAATGTTGAAGATGGTTCAATGCCAGGTAGTACAACCAAGATTATCCCAACTACTATGGAAGAACTTGTTAAAAATGAAATAATACTTTTAAGACCAGTTCCAGTAGTTAAAATTCGTAGAAGAGTATATATAGGTTGGAAACCATTTTTTGATACCATCTTAGATATAGAACATTTTCCAATTATACCATTAGTTGGTAACCATCATCGCAGCCCATATCCAACATCTGATGTTAGAAAAGCAAAAGACTTACAAAGGATGATAAATAAAATTAGAAGTCTTATCATTGCACACGCAAGTTCAACAACTAATGTTAAGTTACTTTTGCCTAAAGGTGCTGTTGATAAAAAAGAAGTAGAGAAAGAATGGGCTAAAGCTGGTACTGGAGTAATAACTTATGATGCTACTATAGGAGTTCCATCCCCAGTCTTGCTAAATTCTTTACCAAACGAACTATACAAGAATGAAGCAGATGCAAAAAGAGATATTGAATTTCTATTTGGAATATTTGCTATGATGCACGGTGATGCTGCCCAAGCTCCCCCTACATATAAAGGTACTATCGCCCTTGAAGAGATGGGGGTTAGACGACTCAAAACAAAGAAAGACGATATTGAAGACGCTCTAAATGTACTTGGAAAGGTGGTTTCACAGTTTATACAACAAGTTTATACATATGAAAAAATTATACGCATTACAAACCCAAACAATGTAAGCCAAGAAACAATAGTTAACTCTCCTTTATATGATGAAACTAAGAGATATATAATAGGGAAGAATAACGATATCTCAACTATACACGCTGATATAACAGTAGTATCTGGCTCTACTCTTCCATCAGACAGATGGGCAAGATTAGATGCCTACTTAGCCCTTTATTCTAATGGTATAATAGACCAAATAGAGGTGTTGAAACAAACTGAAGTGGCTGATATGGACGGGGTATTAGAAAGAAGTTCGTATATAAGACAATTAGAGTCTCAAATACAACAAATGAATGAGGCAAATGGTGCACTGCAAGGACAAATACAAACGATGCAAAGGGAGAATATCCACTTGAATAAACGAGTAGAAGTCGCAAAGTTTGCAGCTGACTTAAAGTCTCAATCAAATGCAGCAGAACACGCTTCTATTCTATTCAGAGAAAGACAGCAAGATGAAGCGGGTATGCAAAAGAGACAAATGGATCAATTAAATCAACTAAGAGGTAATGATGGATCAAGAGACCAGTAGTTCAATGGATAGCAAGTATAACATAGGATTTTCTTTTTTTGGAGAGTCTACAGAAGACGAGCCAGAAGAAGGAGAAACTGAAGATACGAGAGTTCAAGAAACGACGGCAACGGCATCCGACCAAACAAAGAATACTCAATCTGGGGAATCATATTTTCAATCCCAGTACGATAAGTTAAAGAACGAGTATGCTCGTATTGAAAAATACAAGAATATAGCGGAGTACTTAGAAAGTAACCCAGAGATGATTAACGAACTAATAGAGAAGACAGCTAATAAGGGGAAGAAAGAAGAACCTAAAATAGCTGAACCAACTATGCCAGAGAAACCAATGAAGCCTAAAAACTTTGACAGAATTGAATCCTTAGAAGATCCAGACAGTGAGTCTGGTAAGTATCTACAGCGACTCGAAGAATATAGAGAAGCAAGGATTGCATATTTTGAAGAGAAAGAAAACTTTATATTGGAGAAGAAAACTAAAGAGGCCGAAGAAGCAACTCAGATAAAGAATAATTTGGAACAAGAGGCAGCTCGTATAAAAAATAATACAGAGCAAGAAAAGCAACTTAGAACAGACTTACTGAACTTTGGTCTTCCAGTTGAAAAACATAACGACTTTATGAAAGTTATGGGCTCACCAGAGTCTTTAACTTTGGAAAATGTTGTTACATTTTATAATTTTTTAACATCAGAGGATAAACTTAAAAGAAAATCTGCACAATCTACTGAGGAATTTAAAAAGAAGGCTGTTATGTCTAATACTCCACTCCCTATAGGAGGGGTAGGAGGACAAAAAGAGCCTGACAGAGAAGAAGCAGAAAATGATTTTAGCTTATCCTTACTATCAACAAAAAGAGATAGATAGGAGATAAAAATGGCAGCAAAGAATTTTAGTGCATCTGGAGTACTTTACACAGATCGTGCGGACTTTTATTTAAACCCACAAATCACAAAAGAACTATGGACAACCGTAGCCCCATTCACAACTATGATAGCAGATAAAGGGTTTTCTGCTGGGCTATCATCGCCTATATTCAAGATGTTTGAACATAGAAGTGCTTTTGTAAAACAATATTTTGATAACAATGGTATATCTGGGACTATCCCAGCAGCATCATCAAGTTCTACTCTTACCGTCACTGTAGATGGTATACACGGCTTGAAATCCACAGTTGACAGTTCTTACATAGGACTTGAATTAGAAGTCTGGAACAGTACTTTAACAACGAAAAAGGGCGTAGCTTTAGTTATCGCAGCTCCAAGTACTACCAGCCTTGCTTTAAAGTCAATGACAGCCACCACAATTACTGTAGCAGACAACGACAGATTCTATGTTATTGGTAATGCTTTCGGAGAAGGAACTGAATCACCAGAAGCTTGGGCAGATGAAATCGAAGTAGTCTATGGCTCAACTCAAATCTTTAAAACCCCAATTGAAATTACTGGAACTCTTTATGAAGCGGCATTAAGAGGCTATAGTGATGAGTTATCTCGCTTAAGAATTGAAAAAGCGAAAGAACATAAAATCCAAAAAGAACGAGCATTCCTATTTGGAGCAGCTCCAATGAATTATAGAAGTACTTTTGGAGACTCTACATTAGTCGATGCAAATGGTAATACTGTGAGAGCCACAAATGGCTTAGTTACTCTATTGGAATCTTATGGTAACTCTTCTGGGGACGACCAAAATGTATTTAGCTGTGACTATGCTACTTATACATATTCAGATTTCCTTGATGATATGGAAAAAGTATTTCAATATGTACCAGAAAACGGTAACAAAACTGCTTTTGTATCACAAAAAATCCTTTCTTACTTTAGCAAGTTATCATCTAACTCTGGATTCTCTTCTGGTTGGGATATTACTATGTCTAAACAAGAAACAGATAGATTGGGATATGACATTAGATATTTAACAACTCCACACGGTACTTTGAAATTAGTATGGAATCCTTTGTTTAGAGATGCAAGAAATAACCTAATGTTGATTGTTAGTGAAGAAAACCTTGAATTGAAACAATACAGACCAATGAAATTCCAAGCTAACATTAAAGAAGACAATGCTTATGATGGAGTTAAAGACCAATATTTCAGTGATGAAGGACTTGGAGTTACTTTAATCGAATCTCATAAACTATTTAAATTTAGCTAAAAATAGATTTATAACAATCTTATAGGGTGAGAAAACTCACCCTATAAATATTAGAGGTAGGATGACACTTAAAGAAAGAATAGTTGGTTTTTTCGCTCCAATAGTAGAGCCTTATATTATCGAACCTTTGGATATGATAGATGATTTCTTAAGGGAAGAGGAAAAGAAAGTCCTTTTTGCTGTTCCAAAAAATAAATTAATCCCATTCTCTTCTACTACGAAATTTTCAAGCGACGAATACAATTTTACTAATGATATAAGGATTCTTTCTGTTATGTCTAACGGGTACGAAGCAACGGGAGTAACAGACTTTGGATTAGTAAAGTATTCAGATAGTGGATCTTTACATTACAGAGATAGTAGAAACCCTATCTATGCTTTTAGTGGAACAGTATTGAGTGTTTCACCCTATACAGCGGGAGTAGAGAACCAGTTCTGGTTTGTGAGATATGGTACAGTATCAGGAGGAAATTTAAGTTATACCATAGAACCATTAGAAGAAGCGATTGTTATAGGAGCTTCTATAAAATATGGAATGCAATTAATTGCCTATATAACTAATGACGCAACATCTTCTATCACTGCTCCAACACCCCCAACACTACTATTTGACAGCTGGGATTTCACTGAAGTAGTCCCAGAATTCTCACCAGTGGTGATGTTAGGGGATGACATAACTTCGTTTACTAATGCAAAGACATTTATTAAGACAGATGAAGAACTTGAAATTGCTGAGTCAGAACTTGGTCTTCAAAGAGTACGACTTGAGAACTACCAAGTTAAACTAAAAGAGACGATGGATAAATTTACTGGGAAGATAACGACCTATAAGACCGAATTAGAGACTTATATGGCAAAACTAAAAGAGCCAAAAGAAGAGGACATCATAAAAATTCAAAAGTATTCTTCACAAGTATCGGCTTATGCTGCTGCAGTTAATGAATCTGTTAACAAAAAACAGATTACGATTGAAGGTTATATGAAAGTGTTACAACTTCTTACAGAGAAATATAAGGAATCCCTTATGATAATAGAGAGTCTCCTATGACAACACAAAATATGATAGAAGTGATACAAATAATCTTTCCTAAATTAACAGACAATATGGTAATAAATTATATCAATATTGCTATTAAGGACTTTCTGGCAAATACTGGAGGAGTCCAAAAGATAGGTGTTCTAACAAACCCATCTGGGAGTAAAGTATGGGAAATCCCAAAGAGTGCAACTAAAATAAAAAGCATTAATTACTATGACAGTAATAGCCTTCCACTCTATAAAGAAGATATGCCTTATGCTTTAGAGCATAGAGTAGAGAAAGAACTACTAATCTTCTTTGATTCTTCATCTGAAGAAAATACAAGTGGTGTACCAAGTAATGTTCATATAATTACTATAGACTACGAAGCCATCCCTAACAATATAAGTGGGATTGCAGATGTAATAGATGTAGAGGAACAATATCATAGTCATATCTTAGCAAAAGTATTTAGTGACTTATATATGCTCTTTCAGGTTGAAACTGTGTGGAATGGACAAAAGACTGTTATGAAAGATTTAAATAGTGCAAGACAATATAACGAAGAATATTTAAAGGGAATAACCCTAAAGAAACGCAATTCAGGTACAAGAGACTCAACTGATTGGGACATAGTTTTATATGACTCAGCAGCATCTGTCACTTTGCCTAAACACTCTCAGCTATTAAGTGGACTGGACTGGGAGGACGATTATATAGTTCACTGGAATAAACTACATTAGGAGTAAAAATGGGTAGTGGAATACATGGTTTAAGTTCGGCTGAATTAGATAACATCGCATCTGGGAATTTAGGATTTTCAGTTATTTCTAATGAGACTAAGACAGCTAATACTGAAAGGAGTGGTTCAGTATATAAATATATACTTGTTCTACAAGATGCAGTAGTTTCAGTTGATTCTGAGTGTGGAGATAGTTTTGATGATTTAACCCTATTAGCCCCAATGATGATAGCTGGTAGGTTCACATCAGTAACTGAATCTGATGGTGGCGTAGTTTTAGCATATTTTGGAGTATAAATGTTTTATCTCAACATAATGTTAAATAGATTTTTCCATAGAGGGAGTGGAAATCCCCCGTCATTTGGTCAAACTCGAACATCTATAGATAATATGCAATGTCAAACAATAGACCAAATAACGAACCAAGAAGTCCAACTTTGGGATACTGTTCCTTGTTCTTAATGATAATTTAATAATAAATTTAATAGGAGTATAATATGGGCGTAAGTTTTGAAGGACGCTTCCCCGCAAATATCTGGGGGGACATATTACAAATAAGTAATAATAATACAGGTGCCGACCCCACACTAAGAAATATTAGTGATGGTCGAGGAGATGATACACCTTTACAATTATCAACATTAACAACAAGAGTAAAAGCCAACACAGATGGTCAAGTATTTGATGTGTGTAATGTTGCTGGCGATGTTATGCTCTCAGTTAATACAATAACAAATAAGATTACTGCTGGTGATGGTGTTACTTTCACTGGTGATGGTGGTGGATTAACTGGTATTGGCGGGGTATATGCACAAGAGAATGAGATACAACCAGCTGGGTCTGCTGGTGCGGGAGTTGGTTACACTTTAGAACATCCAAGTTATATGGTTGGAATGGATGGTTATATGAACCCACATTCTCCAAATTTTGGGAATTACTATGATGTAGTAAGTGGTTCAATAATGGTATATATACCTAAACATTATGTTAAAATAACAACTGATAATATATACACTTACAAGAGTATTTATGATTATGATAATGAAACTTTAGCTTCAAATGATGGTTATTTCTTGCCGAGATGTTTTATTGATGGTGATGAAATAGTAAGAGGTTATTTTAGAGATAAATATCCACATAATAGTATTGAGAATAATGTTGCAGTAAGTAAGAAGAATATGATTCCAATTACTTCTTCTGGTGCAGTTACGGGTTATGGCTTTGCAAATTGCACAGCTAATGGTCAAACCCCTACAAATAATCTTGGTGGTTCTTTGGCGGTTGCTAAAAGTAGAGGCGATGACTTCTATAATGCAACAATCTTTCACGATATGGATTTATTCTTTATTGCAAAAGCACATTCACGAGCAAGCACTGCAACCTATTGTGCATACAAAGATGTATTACCTTATTTCCCTAAGGGGAATAATAACAACGCTCTCAGAGATGCGAATGATGTAACAGTATTTTATACAACTGCTGGTAATGCTGATTACGCACAAAGAGCTTTAGCTGGCTCTGGAGTTCCATTTGCAAAGACTACACATAATGGACAAGAATGTGGTATTGCTGATTTAAATGGTAATATAAGTAGACCAGCAATAGGTCTTACAAGCGATGGTACAGACTTATATGTACTAAAAGAATCAATTGCTTTCAAAGATTTGATTAATTCCACAAGTGACGCAAATGGTGCATTTAATATTACAAATTTCGATTCAATTGGTGCTAATCCAAGTGGCTTTACTCAAATTAATGGTACTGCTGGTTATGCAGTATTAGGTAATGGCACAAATCAAGTGTTCAGTGGTGAAACAGATAGGACACAACCGAATTATAAAATGACAAATGTTGGGTTACCTTTACCATCGGGATATAGTTCATCTGGGACTGATGATTTTGGTAAAGATGGAATATATGTGCCAACTGCATTTCCAAATCATCTGTGTGTTCTGTGGGGTTTATATTGGGCAGGCAGTTTCCAAGCTGGTTTATTAGGTCGGTTTATGAATAGTTCAATAACTACTAATGGTGGTAGTCACGGAACTGGTGCTTGTTTATCAAATGTATAATTAAACAATAAGGAAAAGTAAAATGAAATACTATAGAATGGAAAAAGATAATATACCTACACAAAATGAAAGTATTGAAATATTTAATTATGCAGAAGTTGAAGGACAAAGCATAATTGGGGTTAAAGCTGAAAGTTACAATTCATTCGAGAATGAGGTTGAATTAACTTTTGAAGAAGTTAGTCCAATACTCAAAGAATGCCATTTGAATAAACAGTTCAATTTAATAATAACAAATAGAATTAAAGTTAAATATAACCTTGATGATGAAATTGCTTTATTAAAGAAAGATGATACTGATGCTGATAAGATGGCTTACAATTCATTTGTGAATGAAATAAAAGCAGAAGTTAATGCACAGAAAGTGAATTACGGATTGAAACAATGAGCAATAGCAATAACCAGATAAAAAGATAAGGACAAAGATGATAACAGATGAACAATTAGAAAAACTTATGGCTTCAATATCATTAATGCGAACCGACATAGAGGTTATCAAGGTGAAGTTAGATGCTATCAACCATAATCAACAATCTTTGAGTAACATTATTGCAAATGACCACGAGAAAAGAATAAGAATCATTGAAGAATATGATTTAGATTTGATTGAAAAATATGGTGATAAACTAACAGACTTGGAAAACTTTAAGAATAAGTTTATTGGTGCTATAATATTAGCACAAATATTAGGTGGAATTATAACTGCTTATTTAATAAGGGTAATGGGATAATGAAGCTAACAAAGAATTTTACTTTAGAAGAGTTAACTCATTCCAGAACTGCTATGAAGAAAGGGATAGTAAACTATCCAAACGAATCAGCTTTATCTAACCTTGTTAATTTAGCTGAAAAGGTTTTGCAACCATTAAGGGATAAGTTGAAAAAGCCAATAACAATAACAAGTGGTTTTAGAGATATTATACTAAATAAACTTATTGGTGGTGCTTATAAGTCTCAACATACACTGGGGGAAGCGGCAGACTTTTATGTTATCGGGATGAATTTGAAAGATGTATTTAAGGTAATTATTGATAATTTTGAATTTGACCAAGTCATTTATGAATTTGGTTGGATACATATTTCTTATCGTGAAGATAACAATAGAAAAGAAATTCTTGTTGCTTATAAAGATAACAGTGGGGATATCAGATACAAACCATTTGACAATAACTATATCGCATTAAAGGATTATATAATATGAAAGAATATATACTATCACTATTTAATGAAACTTCAACCAATTCTTTAACAAGATGGTTAAGTTTCTTTGCTTTTGTGTTTGCTATTTTAATTGCTATTATAGACATATTTAATGGCAATGATTTGCAGTCCATCTGGATTGCTTTCCTAACATTTGGTGGTACTGTTAAGATTGGTAATAAGGTATTTGAAAAGAAATGAAAAGGGATTTTGTTTACATATTGATAATTGCTTTGCTAATAATTGGGAATCTATATTCACATTTAAGTAGAAATCAAAAAACAATTACAACAACAGACACTGTATTTGTAAACAAATTGCAGATAGATACTTCAAAGCATTCATTTTATGCTGATAAAGTAGATAGTCTTAATTATCTATTAAGAAAGAAACCAAAGTTAATAACTGCTACTGATACTTTATTTGCAGTGGATACTGTTTATTTAAATTATTCAAGTCCATTTGTATTAAATAGTCCAGATAGTTCTATCAGAATCAACGGAGATGTGTCTACGAGCGTCGTAGAGCAATCTTTTACCTTTAGCCATATAAAGTATCGGCTTAAAGAAAAAGTGGTCTTAAAAACGATTTATGAGCTTAAAATGGAAACTAACTGGTATTATGTTGGTGGAGCTTTTATTATTGGAATATTAGCGGGTTCACTATAAAAAGATAAAGGGATATAAATGAAGGAAATAAAAGACTATAACAATTTTAATCTCGGCATAATGACAAATGTAGACCCAACTGATTTGCCAGATGCTGCTGTTTATAGTGGTTCAAAGAATTTTCACATAGAGAAAACTGGTAAATTAACTCCACTTAGAAGGCCAGCTGGTATAGCATCTTATAGTAAAGGTATCAAGAAAGTGACACCATTTACCAGTCCTTTTGGAGAAAAAAGTTTTGGTTTCGTAGCTGAGGACTCTTATGGGATAATAAATAGGGATGGAAATAATATCTCTACTCTTATAAGTCCATTTAGTGGTATATCAACAGACACCCCAATCTCTATTGCCAATACAGTACGCTTCCCTAAAGGAACTGAAGACTCTCCTACTCTTTTTTACTATGATAAAGGCTCTGAAATTGACCCTATAATATTTCATTCTAATGGCGGGCGTGATAGTATAAAGATAGATGTGAGTGAAAGGAGTGACCCTGGCATTATCTATTTAAAGATTTTTGGTGTGTTTTCAAACACCCTTGCCGATAGTATAGAAGAAGTTGTAGAGACCGATGGGACACTCCATCTGAAAGTTATAACCAGCCAACCGCTTGAAGGTTACGATGTGGGAGCTCCAATTGAAATAGTGGGTGGGGGAGAATATACACTGCCCCGTGAAGATGATCAGGGTGTTGAAATAGGAAGATCTACAGAAGAAGTTATAGACGGAGAGTACACTATTGCAGAGAAAGGGGTTGAAGGAGTCCTTAATTATTTTAAGTTTAAACCTAAGACGATAGATAGTGGCATGAGAGCTACTTATGTACCACCATATAGCCCGCCTCGCTATAGTATAGGGTTTTATCTGCGAGTAGGTTATGGGACTACAATGCCAACCGTATTTTCTCATCTCTTTTATAAACAGAAGATTTATGATATAGGCAATGGGATAAGAGTAAAGTTTGATGATGTGTCTCATTCAAAAACAGGAGACTATTGGGCAATAACATCTCAAGGGAGTGAAGCAGTCTCTCGTTTTGAAAAATTGAATATTGATGTAGGACCGACATCCACTGTAGGGGAAGCTATAAAAATAAACATTTCGCCTGGAAAGAGCGGCAGTACATTTACAAATGACAAGTCCTACTATTATGCTTGTAGTATAGAATATCAAGATTACCAAAATTCTCCATTGGCATATAGCACAGATTGGAGAGTCCAGAGTGATTCTGATTTAGATCGTTTTAATATTTTAGTAGAAATAGACCAAGAAAAATTACATAATATAACAAGGCGTGGTAGATCTATTAACATTTGGAGAGCAAGTAGCAACTTTGATTCATATACAAAAAGCACTTACTATACTTTTGTAAAAAATATAAATTTTGATGGTGACTTAAGATTGTCAGCAGTAAGTGGAAAGTATTATTTTAAGTTTGAAGATTTTGGAGATATGGGAGCTTCTTATGAAGCGATGTTTGGGGTAAGTGATAACGATGTAAATACTGTTCCAAACTATACTTACGCTGCGTTTCTAAATAACTATTTGTTTGTTGCAGATATTTCACATACCTACCTTTTTGGTAATGCAAATTCAATGTTAATAGCAAGAAGCCAATTGAATGCTTATGACACATTTGATCTAACTAAAGATATATTAAAATTGCCCTTTAAAGTTAACGGGATAAAAGCCCATAACGGTAAAATTATAGCCATTGGAGAGAGTCAGACCGCCATAATAAACCCAGACTTATTTATAGAAGATATAATTGATGGAGTTGGTGGGAGAGAAGAAACAATTCTTTCCAGTAGGAATGGACTATTTATAGGGGATGCTAATGGATTATACTTATTAGGACCTAAAGGAATAGAAGAAATAACAGTGTATGTTAAAGATATGTGGCAGTCGATATATACTTCTATTGTATCTTTAAGTTACGACAACACATTAGATGCCGTAATAGTAATGACCGACTCAAGTGAAAAGATATTATTATATTATCCAGAGCTTAAAGCGTGGTCAATAACAGACTCTCAATGTAGTACTGACAGTATTATAGGGGCTTGGGTACTTGAAGATGGGAAGACATATTTTGGACTTGAAGGAGGTACTTCCTATAAAGCCTTTGTTGGAGAGAAATTGGATATGACAATAAACAAACCACTATTCTTAGAGTCTCCCAGTGAAAGTAAAAAATGGTATTCTCTATTTATAAATGGAGAACATAACTTAACTAATTTTGGAACTACCTATTCAATTTATCCAGTAAATGACCCACACCCTATTACTAATAGTGACCTTCTCTTTGAAGGAGAATGGATTAAAGCAAAAGGGCTTGTATTAAATATGGATCTTGGAGTTAACGATTTAGAAAATTTTTCAATAGTATATCGTCGTTTGAAAAGTAGAACTGTAACAGAGACAAGGACATTACCATCGTGATAAGAGTGGATATAGCTAACCTACAAAGAACTTTAGAGCAGATTGTTTCTGCAATTGAAAGTTTAAATAAAGCTGTTAATAAACCATCTACTAAAGAGAAGAAAGCTGATAGTAAAGAAAAAATCAGAGTTATAGAAAAGGCAGATGGTGAATATAAAATAGAATTCAAAACAGAGAAGGGTTGGATTGAGTCAGATAGTTCTTCCCAATCTGGATTTAAAAGAAAATTATAAGGAGTAACAAATGGATCCGTTTTCAATGGCACAACTCGCTATGACTGGGGCTTCTTTATTTGGGGGTTTATTCGGGGGTTCAGACCAAGTTGATACTTCCCCGTATAAAAAGCAGCTTAATCGACTAAATAACCAAGCATCCCAGATGTTTGATACTAAATCAGGCTATTATAAGAATATAGCAGCTCAAGGGAAGAGAAGTCTATTAGACTTATATTATAATGGAATGAGAGAACAAAAGAAACAGTTAGCTTCTCAAGGAATAAACTCTAATTCTTTATCTGGAGTTCTAAATGAGAATGCAATAAGTAAGACTGGTAGTGACTTAGGGGGGCTTATGAGTAATATGTACCAACAAGGAGCTGCGGTTGGAGCAAACCTATATGGACAAACAGGACAAATTTTAGATTCTTTACAAAGAGCCCAACAATCTAATGCTAATACTAATGCAAGTTGGAGAGATAGTTTAATGAC
>DZCE01000025.1:19240-20479 GCA_022736375.1 Arcobacter nitrofigilis
GGTCTGGGATTTAGGATGGGATTTAAGATGAAACGAGACGAATATAAATTAACGGCAACTAACAACTTAAATTTAAGAGCATTTGAGGCTATAAAAACTATGGGTTCACTGTTAGACCAAATCGATAAAGGCGATAAGTTTTACTACAAGAGTCTCAATGCTTATCTGACTCTTAATGAGTATTTGGACGACAAGGACATAAAGACATTTATAAAGAAAATAGTCCAAGACAAAACTAAGTTTGACAGTGAGGAGACTCGAGCGCACTACTATAATATGTTTAATGATGTATACAATAGAAAGGAAATATTGGATAAAAAGTTTAGGTTTAAAGGGCAGGAAACAAAACCACAATAAAAGCGGAGGTAATATGTCACCATACACATTTGGAAAAACATTTGCAGATCATATACAAAGAAATTATGAAGTAAAGAAACAAGAAGAACTTGAAGGTAAGCGATTAGTTGCACAAAAAGAGCTCCAGGAAATACAAGCAAATACACAGCTTGAGGTATTAAATCAACAGATTAATGCAAACATAACCGCTGCTAAATTGTTATATGAACAAGGATTAGAAAAGACAGAGAAAGAAAATGCCTTTACAATAAAGCGAGACGAGCGTGACCACCAACAAGACTTAGAAAGGATGTATCGGCAAGCTCAACTTGAAGCAGAAGCAGAAGCACGAAAGAAAGAATTAGAGCCTGGCAAAGAGAATGGGGTTCCTATCGTTACCCCAAACTCAGATAACTTTATTGGTATTGGTGGTCCTGGTTGGGATTCTGAGACAGAGAAAGAATTGATGGAGAAAAAACTTTATAGTGATCCATATTGGGTTCCCGATCCCAATAGTTTTCTGGGATCGAGACAGAAAAAAGACAAACTCAAATTAACGGCAACTGATAACTTAAACATAAGAGCGTTTAATGCTATGGGAGCTATGGGCTCACTGATAAAACAAATCGATGCTGGTGGGCAGTTTAGCAGTGAGAGTCTCAATAATTATTTTGCTCTTAATGAGTATTTAAACAACAAGGATATAAAGGCATATATAAAGGAAACAATCGAGAACAAAGATAATTTTGACAGTGAAAGGACTCGAACATACTACTATAATATGTTTAATAGTATATACAATAGAAAGAGAATAAAGAATAAACAGCTTGGGATTAAAGAAGAGGAAACAGAACCACAAGAATAATTACTCAATAATCTGAAGAGAGAAATGTCTAAAGAAAA
>DZCE01000284.1 GCA_022736375.1 Arcobacter nitrofigilis
CTTAGATAGATTTTAGCTAGTATTTTTACTGGAATCTATGTGCGAAAGTTGAGATTGTTTATGTTTCCAGTTGTATTTGACCTATTAATGGAAAGCTATTTAAAAAGACCTCATTATGTTAATAATATAACTCCTGTATATCAAGAAGCGGGATCAGATATCCAATAACTTCAATAATCCCCATTTGATTACTCAAAATCAGCTTTTTAATCTGCTTGGTATAATCTAGCTATGGATCCCGTGTCGGTGCACGGGATGACGAGTGCCGTAGTGTTGAATAACAAAGTGCGCTACAATATGAGTATTGAAACAGCGGAGTGTGCAATGCCGACATTATTAAGAGAAGGTGGTTACCGGTTTTTCTTTTTTAGTGATGAGCATTTACCGAAACATGTACATATCGAAAAATCAGATAAGTATATGAGAATAGAGCTTGAGACTTTAAAAGTCACTGATAATTATCAAATGACATCAAAAGAGATCCGTGAAACTATACGGATTGTTGAAAAACACAAAAAAGATTTTTTGGAGGCGTGGAATGAATACTTTAATCAGCAAAATTGAACTGGATACTAAAATTTTAGTCCATCTTGCCAGTGGTGACGTTTTAAGTTTGCCGTATTCCTACACCAAGCGTATCGAGCAAAGCAATATTTCACAACTCGCAAACTACCATCTTATTGGAGGTGGAAGAGGTGTTCACTTTGATGATATTGATGAAGATATATCGTTAGAAGGGATTATTGACTACAAGCTAAAGCACGAGCTTGTTTTGTCACGTTGCGCATAGTAGAATTTTGAATAGTTCCCTTAAAATCTCGAAGAGGTAGTTGTGCCCTATTAGGAGATGGTAATCAGTGACTTAAGCCTTCCCCTTTAAACCTTCCTTAAAATAAGCTATATTTAATCAATAATCGGGTAATATTTCGCGTTTATTAGTCCCCTACGGGTGGATCTAAGATTCTACTGGAACATTTCAAAACAAGGAGATTGTATGCCAACAATCAACCAGCTTATTCGTAAAGAGCGACAAGCGGT
>DZCE01000285.1 GCA_022736375.1 Arcobacter nitrofigilis
CATGGGACTCCATATGGTGGTGTGAGTTATAGCGATGGAGTGATTGGACAGGCTGGAAGTTTTGATGGGATTGATGATACTATAAAAATTGAACACAACAGAAATATTGACTTCAATATGACAGATTCGTATTCTTTAAGTATTTATATAAAGTATGTTAACGAATGGATTAATAATGATTCATCTATTATAGAAAAATGGGGTGATATTTTACCATCACCATATTCTATGGTATTAAGAACTAATCCAAATGATGTCCATTTTGCTATACATGATCATTATGAAGGTGCTACACCTATTTCTGATATTGTATCGGTTAATAGAAGTATAGCAAACGAAGATGTTTGGCATCATATTGTTATAAATAAAAAAGGTAATGAATTTATTAAAATGTATGTAGATGGAAACTTGGTTTCTACAGATACAAATTTAATAGTCAAAAATATAACAAATACAAATCCACTTTATATAGGGAGTAGAGGTAATGATACTGAAGCATATAATATACCTTTATGGTATAAAGGAGAAGTAGATGACCTCCGTATCTACAATCGAGCATTAGATGAATCAGAGATTAAAGAGTTGTATAATAGAGGAAAGTAATTATTTTTAGTGAGTCGTAGGGTGCAATTTATTGCACCAAAAAAAAGAGAGGCTTGAAAAACTTTTACCCCAAATAAGAAGCTACTTAAAAGAGAACTTAGCGTTAAATCTTAGAGAAGATGTCAAACTCAAACCACACAGCAGTGGTTTAGATTTTTTTGGGTACATCATACGTGAAGATTACCTGCTAACACGGCAAAGGGTGGTCAACAACTACAAAGCCAAAAAAGCTGTTTACTTAAATAATTATGAAGCTCAAAGAGGCAAATAGCTACAATTTATTTAGAAAGGTAGGAAAGATACATGAAACAAATCCTTTCGATTACGATAGAGGGGTAACCCTTGTGGTTACCCTTGAATGTAAAATGGATAACCAATCAAAGGGCGACCACAAGGGATTGCCCCTACGACAAACGCAAATATGGATTTGAAAT
>DZCE01000286.1 GCA_022736375.1 Arcobacter nitrofigilis
ATAATCCTTCCATAATACCTCCTTAGAAACAATATGCACGGTAGCCTACACCGCATAATGGCAACAAACAATTTGTAACAAAAAGCACTATTTAAAAAGTTAGAGAAGAGTTGTAATACTTCTCTCCATACAGTTTAAACCTCTGATTAGTTAGCCATTTTTTAAATTGACTAACCCTTTCTGCCAATTTTGGAGAATATATAGTATTCCCCTTCATATAAAGATAATCATCCTTTGCACAAAAATCCATTAATGGCAAGCAAATCTTGCCAAAATGGGTTTTAAATATAATAGAGTTGTTAGTCCCTACCATGCCAAATTCCTCTACATTAATAACATCAAAGTTATCAATATCGACTGAAAAACCGAGCATTTTCATCTTGGCATTATTGCCATAATTGCCTCTATTGATAACTGAGAGGTTGTGATTAGCTCTCAGTTTATCTTCATTGCACTTACCGATAACTCCTGTTAACGGAGCACTGCTTAAGTGATTTCCGCTTTCTCCTTTATAAGAGACTCTCATAAAGTCCTTATCAACTTCAATATATATTGTTTTTTCGTGGGATGTTAAAGTCCCTACTATAAGATTATCTAACCCCGAATAGTCTGCTGTTCTCATTTTATCTCCTTAATTAGAATGGGTGACCCCATAAAGCTACAGATACCATAGTCTGTACATTAAGCAACAAGAAACCCACAGCATAGGGTATGGCTACATAGGCCACACATCTAAGTGCATATAGACAATGTCTCCATTGTCATCCACATCAATTTTAACTGTGTCGTATGACGTCATACCGTCATACTCCAAAGTATCAATCAAGTCCTCCATATCCATATAGTCCTCAGTAGCACTGTACCCTTCAGAGGCATATACATAGCCTCCCTCTCGATAGTCGTACCCACACATGCCGGCTCTAATGCCGCTTGCAAATCTATAATTTTGCAAGTTTTTTATTAATACTGTTTTCATTTTTATCTCCTTATTTAAGAATGGGTGACCCCATAAATTAACCCTTTCGGGCACCTATAG
>DZCE01000026.1 GCA_022736375.1 Arcobacter nitrofigilis
TTAGCAAATCATTCACGCTTTGGCGTGGATTTTTACCCTCATATAGCATTTCATACACCTCTTTTGCTATTGGCAGGTAGATACTGTTTTTGATAGCTATATTATGAAGTGCTTTGGCTGTTGGAACTCCTTCTGCAACCTCTCCAAGCTCTTTCAAAATATCATCTAGCTTCATTCCATTTGCCAACAAAAATCCAACCCTATAATTTCTAGATAATTTTGAACTAGCAGTTAGAAACAAATCACCAGCTCCACCAAGCGAGAGAAATGTTTCTATCTTCGCTCCATGATTGACTCCAAAACGGCTCATCTCCACAAGCCCTCTTGAGAGCAGTGCTGCTCTTGCATTGTTGCCTAAATTTAAGCCATCGCTAACACCACCAGCAATTGCTATGACATTTTTATACGCTCCAGCTACCTCTTCGCCTATTACATCACTGCTCGTATATCCTTTGATGAAATTTGGCATCGCATCAGCAAAGAGTTTGGCTAGTGTTTGATTTGTAGAACTCACAATAAGTGCTGTTGGAAGTGACTGCTCAACTTCACTAGCAAATGATGGTCCAGAAAGAAATGACAGCCTATCTTTTGATACAAATAACTCATATATTTCATTTAAAAAAGCTCCACTTGAAACTTCAATACCTTTTGCTGCAACTAAAATTGATTGATTGTAGTCTTTATAATTTTGCTCCAACCATCTTCTCACTTCTTGGGCAGGAATAGCCATAATAATATAAGGATAACTTAGGGCAACATCAAGCGACACAAATCCTTCTATGTCTCTAGTTGTTCTTGATGTTATGGCAACATCATTGTTAATTCCAAAAGCATGATAAAGTGCCATTCCCCATTTTCCAGCACCTATAATAGCTATTTTCATGATATGCTCTCTTTTAGTATATTTTCGAAATAATCCAAATCGCTGTCCTTGCCTAAGCACACTATAATATCATCGGCATCAATTTTATGGTTTATATTAGTAGTAGAAAATATAAAATGATCACCAATCTCTAGGTCAACCATTCCTATCATTATTATGTTATATACAGAAAAATCTATATTTTCAATTATCTCACCATCAATAAATGAGTTTTCTAGAACCCTTATCTCTCTAAATGATATGTTATGATTAGTTGATATGAAGTTATCAAGCAGCTTTGTGGCTACTGGTTTACTAAATATATTGTGTATACGATTTGCACTTACTTGATATATATCAATAACTTTGTTAGCTCCAGCCATTTTTAGTTTTTGCGTTGCATAGATAGAGTGAGAAATTGATATTATCTCATTTGTTGGACAGATAGAACGAAGAGAAAGAGTCAGAAAAACATTTAAATGCTCATCGTCCATAATACACACTAAAATATCACTTTCGTGAATATTTAACTTTTCAAGTTCATCATCATCTGTTATGTCAATTTTGTAGCTAATATATTCATCTTTGATAGCATTTTTGTAATTATCTTCATTTTGGTCAATAATATTAACAGTAAATTCATTTTTGTTTAGCGAGTCGGCTATCATTTTTGTTGATTTTGAGTATCCAAAAATCCAAATTACTTTCTTTTTCACTTGTGACCTCTGTTGTTTCTTTTAAAATGTTCAATACTTATTTTGAGTCCCATGACTAGTAGTGTATCCCCATCTTGTATTATATAATTCAAAGATGGATTAAATACAAAATCAGTATCTTTTTTTATCCCTATTAAAAGCAATTTTTTATCTTTAAAATCTATATCTAATACTCTTTTGCCATCCAAGTGATTGCTTGATGATGCTATTATTTCATCAAGATATGCAGCATTATCTCCAGCCAAAATGGAGTGCATCGCACTATACATTACTGGTTGTTTTATGGCTGTTAGTAGCATAACATTTGCAACTTTATTTGGCATAACAACATGGTTGGCTCCAGCTAATAATAGTTTTTTCTCCATTGAGCTATCACTTGCTCTTGCAATTACATTTATATTTGTAGATAGACTTTTGGCGTTCAATGTGATATAAATATTTTCAACATCACTTTTACCTAGGCACAATACAGAAATATCAGAATAGTTAGAATCAAATCTTGCTAGAACATCTCTTCTGCTAGCGTCTTCAGTAACGGCATTAAAACCCTCTTTTGTAATTTGCTTTGTGATCTCTGGATCTTTTTCAAGTATTATATACTTTCCATTAAAATCATTCTGTCTTAAGAGCATTTTTGCCATCTGCCCATATCCGCATATTATTGCAAAAGATGATTGTTTGTTGATATTATCAATTATTCTATTCTCTTTTATCTCTGTTAACTTTTCATAAAATGCCGATACTATAACGGAAGTAGCAAAAGATATAATCAAAACACCACCAATAATAAGTACCATTGCAAGAACTCTTCCCTCTGTGCTTACAGGAGATATGTCTCCATATCCAACAGTTGCACTTGTTACCAATGCCCAATAAAATGCATCAAAGAGTGAGTTTATATTTTTGTTTATATTGCCCTCAAAAGCATATATTGCAATTGCAGATGTAACTATCAAAAACATTAATAGCATCAAAAGAGTTGCAAGTTCAAATCTTTTTGCAATCAAAACATCAACAAATTGATTTATGCTTTTTGTATATCTAAATAGTTTAAAAATTCTAAGTATTCTAAGCTCTCTATATGTAGGAATAATAGATATGAAATCTATTATGGCACTTGGAGATTTGATATATTGTATCTTTTTTTTAAGAACATAAGATAGTGCGGTTAATGTGGAAAATTCTGCTTTTAAAAATTTTGTTTTTTCATAGTTCACTATAATGTCATCATGTATATTATTATAAATCCAAAATCTTAATATATACTCTAATGCGAAAATAGCTGACACTATATAAAAGTCTATGTATTGTATGATTGGATTGGTTTGATGTTTGATGCTATATGTTAGTTCGGCAACCGAAGATAATATAAGAAAAATTAAAAAATAATCAACATATTTTTTGATTTTACTCTGTTTGTCTTCCAGAATTGTATAGAAAAATTTTTTAGTTTGATTATACTTTTGTGATCTATGAAGCCAAAATGCAAATCTAACTATTAAATTCCCCATATGTGTCCTATGATAGTTTTTGTTTTAATAAATCATTGGCTTTAACTGGGTTAACTGAGCCACCACTATTTTTCATAAGTTGTCCTACGAAAAATCCAAAAAGCTTATCTTTCCCGCTTTTATACTCTTCCACTTTGTCCATATTTGCATTAAGTATATTATCTATCATGGTATTGATTGCGCCGTCATCGCTCACTTGAGCAAGTCCTAATGTGGTAATTAGTTCGTCAATATCTCTATCATTGTTTTCAAGCATATAATCCAATATATCCTTAGCACCTTTTCCAGAGATTGTATCATTGGAAATTTTACTTGTAAGTTCGCCTAATATTTTTGCAGATATAGGAGATGTTTCTATGTTTAGTCCAAGTTTGTTTAATCTTCCTAAAAGCTCACTCGTGAGCCATGTGACAGCTATGCGAGGCTCACTACCACAAGCTATCATCTCTTCAAAATAATAAGCCATCTCTTTTTGTGCCGTAATAACAAGAGCATCATCTTTTTTGATTCCAAGAACATTTACATATCTAATGACTTTTGCATCAGGAAGTTCAGGAATATTTTTGGCAATCTCCATCATCTCGTCACTAACAAGCACGGGACGCAAATCTGGATCTGGGAAATAACGATAATCAGCACTATCTTCTTTGCCTCTCATGCTTTTTGTTACACTTCTCCCTACATCCCACAGTCTAGTCTCTTGACATACTTCTGTATCATAGGTGCCATCAATATACGCTTCAGTTTGTCTTGCTACTTCATATGCAATTGCAGCGGCTACAAACCTGAATGAGTTTATATTTTTTATTTCCACTCTTGTTCCAAACTCTTCTTGACCTACAGGACGGATTGATACATTAACATCGCATCTAAAAGAACCTTCTTGCATATTAGCATCACTAATATCAAGATATCTTACGATAGAGTGAAGTTTTTTAAGATATGCCACAGCATCTTCACTACTTCTCATTTCAGGTTCGCTCACTATCTCTAAAAGTGGTGTTCCAGCACGATTAAGGTCAACTTTTGACACGGCACCTTCATGCATATTTTTACCAGCATCTGCTTCTAGGTGGGCTCTAGTGATACCTATTCTTTTTGTCGTTCCATCTTCTAAATCTATAAAAAGTTCCCCATTTTCTACAATCGCAATATCAAATTGTGTTATCTGATAAGCAGAAGGACTATCTGGATAAAAGTAACTTTTTCTATTAAAAATTGATTTTTTATTTACTGTTGCATTTACGGCGTTTCCAAATAACATAGCTTTTTTTACAGCCTCTATGTTTAAAACTGGCAATGCACCTGGGAGTGCAAGACAAACAGGGCAGGTATTAATATTTTGATGCTCTGCAAAACTTGTAGCACATGAGCAGAATATTTTTGTTTTTGTATTTAATTGGGCATGAACCTCAAGTCCTATTACTGTTTCGAATTTCATTGTTATCCTTGTTTATTCCTGCATTTATTTATATAGTTTAATTATATCAAAACAGAATTAAAATCCCATTGATAGCCATTATATGTTAAGATTAGAACATCAAAATGTGGAGAGTAACTTGTATGCAAATTTCAAAATCATTAATAACTAATATAGTTTCAATAATATTAATATGTGTGGCGTTTATTGTTCCATCATCACTCCATTACCAATTTTTAAATACTGGGACATATGCCTTATCTGGTTCTATTACAAATTGGCTTGCCATATATATGCTTTTTGAGAGAGTTCCATTTTTGTATGGCTCTGGGGTAATAGAGAAAAATTTTGAAACATTTAAAAATTCAATTAAAAAGATGGTTATGGAGCAGTTTTTTGATTCCTCGCATGTCAATCAATTTTTAAGTAGCGAAGAAAAAAAAATAAATCTGGTCCCAGTAATTGAATCAACAGATATGTCGCCAGCTTTTGATGCCCTAAAAAATACTGTATTAGAATCAAAAATAGGTGGAATGCTCGGTATGTTTGGTGGTGAGGGTTTAATAGATTCATTTAAAGAACCATTTTTGGATAAATTGCAGAATGCTTTGGTATTAATGGTTTCATCAAATGAATTTCATCTTCAAATACAGTCTCATCTAAAAAGTAGTTCAGTTCAAAGTGATTTAATTGCATCTATAGAGAAGCTTGTTGATAGTAGACTTGAGATATTAACTCCAAAAATGGTTAAAGAACTTATTAAAACAATTATTGATGAACATTTGGGATGGCTAGTAGTGTGGGGTGGAGTTTTTGGTGGATTAATAGGACTTTTGAGCTCTTTCATAATCTAAAATTTTCTTGATAAGCCAATTTTTTAATCGCTTATGGCATAATATTTGCAAAATATAAATCAAAAGGACAGACCAAAATGGAATCATTTTTGATAGCATCAAAAGATAGTGCATCAGTAATTGCCACTCTCAAAACTAAAGATAAAAACAGAATTTTACAAGAGATGGCAACTGCAATAGAAGATAATAGCAGTAGAATAATAGTTGAAAATAAAAAAGATATTGAAAATGGAATTAAAAATAGTTTAGATAGTGCCATGTTGGATAGATTGCTACTTGATGATAAGCGAATAATCGCTATGGCAAATTCTTTGCGAGAAATATCCGCATTAAAAGAGCCTGTTGGACGGGTTCTTGAAGGTTGGATTAATGATGATAATTTACGAATAGAAAAAGTTTCAGTACCAATAGGCGTAGTTGCTGTGATATATGAATCAAGACCAAATGTGACTAGTGATGTTGGAGCATTATGCTTTAAAAGCGGTAATGTTGCAATACTAAAAGGTGGAAAAGAGGCTGAACATTCAAATAAAATTATTGCAATAATTTTGCAAGAAGTTTTAGAGGCAAATAATTTACCTAAAGAGATAATTTCATTACTTCCAGATAGTAGCAGGGAAAGTGTGGCAAATCTTATTAAGATGGATAAGTATGTTGATTTAATTGTTCCAAGAGGTGGCGAAGCACTAATTAAATATATTTCCAGAAACTCAACGATTCCTGTCGTGAAACACGACAAAGGGCTTTGTCATACATATATTCATAAAGATGCTGACCTTAAAAAGGCAGTTTCTATTGCAATTAATGCAAAATGTCATCGTACAGGGGTATGTAATGCCATGGAGACGCTTATAGTTGATAGAGAAATAGCAATAGATATTTTACCTTTACTGTATAATGAATTTACAATAAATAATACACTATTGAAAGGCGATAGTGAAGTTTGTAAAATTATAGAAGTTGAGTTAGCAACCAAAGAAGATTTTCATACAGAGTATTTGGCGAACATACTTAATATAAAAATTGTAGATGGTGTAGATGAGGCGATAGCTCATATTAGAGAATTTGGTTCTGGACATTCTGAGGCTATTGTTACTGAAAACTATACAGCAAGTGAATATTTTATGAACCAAATTGACGCAGCGTGCGTATATGTAAATGCAAGTACTAGATTTACAGATGGTGGATGTTTTGGTTTTGGAGCAGAGGTTGGAATATCTACAAACAAACTTCATGCAAGAGGACCAATGGGCGTTAATGAGTTAACAACTTATAAGTTTAAAATATATGGTAGTGGCCAAATTCGTGCATAACATAAAATATTGGCGATTCGTTTCTATCGTTGTTTCATTTTTGATTATTTCAAATTCTAATGCACGAGCTGATGCAAACACAACTGTAATACAAAATGTAAATAATGAAGTCAGTAAAGTCAAAACAAAGTATGTTAAAATCGAAGGTTTTAGTAAATATATGCCACTATCTAATATTGAAGACGCACTAGATGTTAGGTCTAGATTATTTTTGGAGTTTTGGAAAGATGACAATTCATATATTAATGATAGGCTTATACCGTCACTTACAACTACGCTAAAAAGTTTTTATGAATCAGAAGGATTCTATGATGCAAAGTTTAATATTGTAGATGGAGAAAAAGAGGTAAAGATATCTATTGATGAGGGTGAACCTGTAACTATAAAGGGCGTAAATATTGTTAGTGATTTTAATGTCGCTGATATTATTGTGGATAGAACAGGTCATATTTTTAAATCAGCAAAATTTGTAGAGGATAAACAAAAAATTATTTCAAAACTTTTAGTAGATGGATATTGCAGTTATGATTTGGATACAAAAGCATATGTAGATTTGGATAAACATATTGTAGATTTAGTTTATAAAATAAAAAAAGGTGATGTTTGTACATTTGGAGATACCACTATAACTGGTAATGATGATATAAAAGATAGCGTTATATTATCCAGAGTTGAGGCATTAAAAGGTCAAAGATTTAGCACTAAAAGAGCTAGAGACACATACCAAAGGCTTGAAGACCTAGAAAGTTTTGATACTATTTTGGTCAATATAGATCGAAAAATATATAATGTAGTTCCAGTTGATTTGTCGTTAAAACTAGTAGAAAATCCATATTATTTTAGTGGAGGTTTGGGATATGACAGCTATACTGGTGCTAGAATCCAAGCACAATTAACAAAAAGAAATTTTTTAGGGGATGCACAAAAATTAGCTTTAACAACAAGATATTCAACAAAAGATAAATTAGCAGATATTGATTTTTTTAGACCGGCACTATTTTCATATGATAAATATTATTTAGATTTTGGGATTAATGGTGGATATTCTAATTTAGAATTTGAAGGATTCACTGAAGAAAAAGAGTATGTAAAGGCATTTACAGCTTATGAATTTAATGATATGTATCTAAGAGCTGGGATTGCACTAGAGAATATTGTAATATCATCATTTGGTGGGGCTGGAATTCAAGATGGGAGTTTTGTGCTTTTGTATCCATATTTTCAAGCTACATATGATACCAGAGACGATAAGCTTAACCCTAAATATGGATATTATTTGGCAGGAAATTTTGAGTATGGTATACCATATAATCCGGATGCTAGTGATTATACGAAGTTTTTATTAGAGGCTAGAGGAATATATACATGGCACAATTATACTTTTGCAACAGTTGCAAAGATTGGCTCAATAGAAGAGATTACAAACAGGCTTCCAGAGTCAAAACTATTCTTTGGTGGTGGTTCGTTTGGCAATAGGGCTTATGGATACAATCAGCTTGGTACTATTTTGACACCAACAACATATACAATAGACGGTGCACTTAGTTTTGCAAATTTATCATTCGAAGTTGACCACCCTATAAATGATGAATTTATTGCTGCAGTATTTACAGATAATACTATGCTAAATCAAAGAAATTATGATTTTACTGGAGCAATTGTTAGCTCTGCTGGAGTCGGCATAAGATATCTTACTCCAGTTGGACCATTTAAGATAGATATAGGCGTAAATGTGAGAGATGTATCTCAGTTTGGAATTCAATTTCAGTTAGGACAATCATTTTGAGTAAAATACTTTTTCATTTAATGATTACAATTGTTTTTATTGCTATTTTGCTAACAATAGCTACCAATACGCCATTTTTATTAAATAAATTAACAGGAAATATACTTGATGAACATAATATTACATATTCCAATGTTAAAGGTGATTTAATTAATGGTATTACAGCTCATAATGTTAAGTTTAATAATAAGCCGTTGGCTTCAAAGGTAAACTTCTCGTGGAGTCCTATTTCACTTCTTGATAAGAAAATTCTTATACATAATTTAGTTATTGATGACTTGGATAAAAATAGAACAGTTGCGCTAATAGAATCATTTGAAACAAAAGATAAAACTAGCAAACCAATGAATTTTGAGATTATTATCCAAAAAGCAAAGATTACGATAGTACCATTTTCACATAGACATTATAAAATATTGCGAACAGAGATTAATACTCAGGGATTACAACTAAAAACAGAGCCATTTGAGCTACTAAAAGGTGATATTAGATTAAATGCTAAAACAAATTATGGTGATATTAATTATGATGCAAAAGTTGCTGGTGCTTTTAAGTTAATAGGCAGTGGTGATGTAAAAGCAAATCAAACTCTCTATACGAGATATAAAATTCCTTTGGATGCTAAAAATATAAGCTATGCAAAAATTGAAGAGCTAAATGTAACAAAAACTGGATTTACTGCTAATTTAACAGCTAATGGTAAAAAAATACTGCTAGGTAAAAGTGATAATAGTAATTTGGATGTAACTAATTCTGTGTCAAATGTGATTTATGATTTTGCAAAGAATAAAACCATTGTCCATTCAACTGGATTAGCACAAAGTTTTTATGCGCCAAATATTAAAGTTATTAGTGATGTTATCAACACAGATGGAGAGGTAACATATACAGGCAGTGCCGAAGCGTTAAATATGACAAATTTGCATCCCAAGCTTATGCAATTATTGGCAAACCCAAAGATTAAGTATAGTGGTGACGCGAATAAACTAGATGCAATTGTAGATGTTAAAGAGTTCAAAGGAACCATTAGAACCATAGGTTTTGATGGTGGAGATTTATTAATGAAGTCAAAACAACCTTTGCTTGTAAAAGATTGGATTTCATTGCCAACTTCATTACAGAATGCTAGAGGAGTAGTGGATGCAAAAGTACCAATTATATTTAAAGCTCCAATTGTCCAAAGTCTTGAGTTTACAGCAAAATCAGATATTATTGATGCTGTTGGTAAGGCTACAGTTGGTAGTGATAATGTATGGATTATAGATGGTGTAGCAAATGTAGGCACTAGCTCTATTTTGCGTAAAATGATTCCAAATCTAAAATGGGAAGCACTAGCTCTTTCAAAAGCCAAAATTGTTCTACAGCCAACTAACACAGAAATCAATATTGATAATGACAATATCTCAGCTAAATTAACAAATCAGGTTGGACAAAATACAATAGTTGGCAATATTTCCGTTGGTAGTACTGATTTTAAAGTCAATGGAGATATCTCAAAGACACTTTTGATTGAGACAAATACAGCTTCAATATCAAATACTCTTACTGGAATATCAAAATTCTTTGCATTTGAATCACCAGCCCTGAATGGAGATGCGACACTAAGAGCTACTATTAATAATATGCAAAATGGTGTTGTGAATATCATTTCATCACACTTAAGTTATGGCACTAATCCACAGCATCCGATATTGATAGATAACCTTAGGGCTACAACGAATTTTGATGGTGATAAATGGGTTATAAATAACTATGAGTTAAAATATGAGAATCAAAGATATTTCTCTACAAAAGCATCATCATTTGTATTGAATGGTGACAATATATTTGCTACTAAAGCATGGATAAATGACCAAACAAGTGCAATTGGAGTATACAATGTGGCATCGCAACAAGGCAATTTTCATCTTAATTCATCTGGCATTGTCATTCCGCATCGTCTAGCATCTTTCAAAGCAGGTTTTGATATCGATGCTATAATTAATAAAGATGCCTTTACTGTAAAAGGTGATGTTAGGGTAATTGATGGCGAGATTTTATATCATTTTGGTCAGAAAACATTTGCATCTGATAGTGATATTATAACAACAAGAGATGTGAAGACTAGATATGTATCTCCTTTTATGGATAATCTTTCACTTTCTATTAAAGTAAAATCTTATGGGCCAGTAAGATATAGAGATGGGGATTCTAATTTTCTTGCCAATATAGATATTGGTGTTGAGAAAATGCCACACAGTGATATGATGGTTTTGGGAATGACAAATATACCAAGTGGTGGAAACTTTTATTATAAAGGTAAAAAATTTACAATCCAAGATAGTAATATCTACTTTAGTGGAAACATAGAGAAACCAATGCTTGAATTAAAAGCGACATATATTGCTCCTAATCATAAAATTAGAGTTATTATCACTGGAACTCCTGGAAATCCAATTGTAAATTTTTCCTCAACTCCAAAGTTAACAAAGGAGCAGATATTGGCTCTTATTATGTTTGACTCAGAGGTTGCCGCAAATAATTATAGTGGTGATGAAATGATGAAAATGATGGGTGGAGCAATGGCAAAATCTTTGCTATCAGATATGGGAATTAATTTTGATCATCTAGTGTTGGGAGCTAAAAATAGTATTGAGGTTGGCAAAAGATTAAATGGTCGTACAACATTGATATATGCAAATGAGCAAAGTATTTCACGAGCAAAAATAAAATATGATTTTAGTAAGTCATTAGAAGGAGTGGTATCAGTAAGCTCACAATCAAGCAGTGCTGATATATTATATAAAAGAGAATTTAAATCTCTTGACCCAAGGGATAAGAATATTACGAAACGCTAAGATAGCCTATTTTTGAAATCAATATATCCAAACTCTTTAACTACTTCAATCTCTCCATTTTCTCTCTCTATGGCTATAGATGGAAGTGGAACACCATTAAATGTAGTAGCTTTTACCATTGTGTAGTGCATTTGATCCTCAAAAATTATCTTATCCCCAATATTTAAAGGCTCATCAAAACTATAATCACCCATAATATCGCCAGCCAAACAAGTATTTCCCGCCAATCTATAAGTAAATCTCTTCTCATTTGCTTTACCACTATATCGTACATCGGCACGATAAGGCATCAAAATTGTATCAGGCATATGAGCTTCTGCTGAGCTATCTAGTATGGCAATATCTATTCCATTGTGAACTATATCAAGAACAGTTGTATGTAGTGCACCAGTTCTCCAGCCAACAGCCTCGCCAGGCTCTAGATATACATCTATATCGTTGTACTTACTTTTGAAATTGTTGATAATGCCAACAAGTTTGTCAATATCATAGCCATCTCTAGTAATATGATGACCCCCTCCAAAGTTAACCCATTTTAGTTTTGATATATATGAGCCAAATTTCTCTTCAAATTTAGCCAGCACACCTTCAAGAGCGTCACTATCTTGCTCGCAAAGAGCATGAAAATGAAATCCGTCGCAATCTTTCATAATATTGTCGTCAAAATTAGCAATGGTAGTTCCAAGCCTTGAATATAGACCACATGGATTGTACATCTCCGTAGGAGATTCTGAGTATTCTGGATTTAATCTCAGACCAATAGATATCAGTGGATTTACTTCTTTGGCTTTTTGTGAGTATTTATTGAATTGAGAAATAGAATTAAATACCATATGATGTGATATTGACGCTATTTCTTTTATGTCACATTCTTTGAATGCTGGTGAGTATGTATGAACCTCGCCTCCAAACTCTTCATGAGCCAATTTAGCTTCATGTAATCCACTGGCACAGCAGCCATGCAGTATTGGGCGTAATATATCAAAACTCTTCCACATGGAGTAGCCTTTTAGTGCTAATAAGATTTTTGCACCACTTCTTTTCTGTATATCATCAAAAATTGATATATTATTTTTTAGTAATTTTTCGTCCAATAGCCAACAAGGTGATGGTAAATTATTTTTATCGATTATAGTTTTCATAGTTTGGATTATATCACGAAACAGTTATATTTTAAATATATTCAAAGTAGCATTTAGCTATAATCCCGTCTCACAAGCACTTTTAAAACAGTAGCTTAATATTCAAGGAAGAGATTAATTATGAAAAGAACATACCAACCACACACAACACCAAGAAAAAGAAAATTTGGTTTTAGAGCAAGAATGAAGACTAAAAATGGTCGTAAAATCATATCAGCTAGAAGAGCTAAGGGCAGAAAAAGATTAGCAGCATAAAACATTTTTTTACCGTTCGCAAAACGAGCGAGTTTAATAAAATATATTCTAACGCAACAAAAGTTTGGCATAATGCGTATTTTGTACTTTTTTATAAAGAGACAAAAGGCTATAATGTTGGGTTTGTTGCAGGCAAAAAAGTAGGCAATGCAGTAGCTAGAAATCGCTCAAAGAGAATACTGAGAGCTCATTTTTTATCAAATATTGAAGCTCTCAAAGAAGGAAGCTTCGTCTTTGTAGCAAAACCACCTCTAATTAAAGAGAGTTTTGAGACTATCTCCAAAGCCTATACTCAAGCACTTAAGCGTTCATCTGTATTACTCAAGTCTACAGATACATTTTCTAATTAAAAGGCAAATAAGTTGGAACAATCAGATTTAAATAAAAGATTATTATTGGCATTAGTATTATCGGCATTTGTATTTATTGGTTATAGTTATATTATGCCAACAACGACTACGCAAGAAGTAACAACACAACATAATAGTAGTGCTGCACCATCTGTTCAATCACCAGCAATAGTAGCACCAAAGTCGTCTTCAAGTGCAGTTGTAGCTCCAGTAGTGCAGAATGGTAAAATAATTTCTACAATTAAATCAAAAAGTGAAATAATAACAATTGATGAATTTGGAAGAATTGCACAAGTAATGTTACTAGATAAGAAATATCAGCAAGAAGATGGAACGCCATTACCACTGTTAAATCCAGCCGAGGTAAAACCACTAGAGCTTAGATTTGCAGATATTACACTAAATACTGAGGCATTCAAAACACCATATATTGCAGATAAAAGCAATGTGGAACTTGATAGTGCTAGTCAAACTATTGTTCTGACTCAAAAGTTATCAACTTCAACAATAACTAAAACTATAACATTTAACCAAAATGGAAGTTATAAAATTAGTGTAACAACATCTTCACCTGCTAATTATTTCATTACTCCAGGATACAGAACTTCAGCAGATAAAACTCAATACATGGTTGCTCAAGGCGCATTAATAGTTGATAATGATAGTATAATAACAACTATTGAAGATGGTGATGCCACAGGAAGTGAGAGTTTTAAAAATGCGAAAATAGTATCAGCATTTGATAGATATTATACATCACTATTTTATAGTTCAAATCCAAAACAGCTTCTGCAAACATCTATTATACAAGAGAAAAATGACAATCCATTAATCTTTGTACAGGGTTATAATAACCTACAGTTAGATGGTTATATCGGTGCTAAAGAGTATAGTAAGCTTCATGCTATTAACAAAGAACTTACAAGTGTAATTGAGTATGGTTGGTTTACATTCCTTGCGAAACCATTTTTCCAAGTAATTTCATGGATGCATAGTTATGTAGGAAATTGGGGTTGGGCTATTGTATTGTTTACTATTTTGGTTAAAATAATTCTTTTCCCTCTTTCATACAAGGGTATGCTATCAATGCAAAAACTAAAAGATTTAGCACCTAAAATGAAAGATATTAAAGAAAAATACAAAGGTGATTCAGCCAAAATGAATATGAAAATGATGGAGCTATATAAAAACCATGGTGCAAATCCACTTGGTGGCTGTCTTCCATTATTGCTTCAAATACCTATATTTTTTGCACTATATAGAGTACTTCTTAATGCCGATGAGTTACAAGGAGCCCAGTGGATATTGTGGATAAATAATCTTGCTGTTATGGATCCATATTGGGTTTTACCTATACTAATGGGTATTACAATGTATTATCAGCAAAAAATTACACCATCAAATTTTACAGACCCGTTGCAAGAGAAAATATTTAAATTTTTCCCTGTTTTAATGACAGTATTTTTTATAACATTCCCAGCAGGACTTGTTTTATACTGGCTTACAAATAATATACTCACAATTGCACAGCAGTATTATATAAATAAAGTATATGATAAGCATAAAGCATTGCATGTTCACAAATAGAGAGAAGATGAAAAAATTTGAATCACCAACACTTGAAGAAGCATATGAGTTGGCAAAGGAGCATTTTAATTGTAAAATTTCACAATTAGATTGCGAAATAGTTCAATACCCATCAAAAGGTTTTTTGGGGATTGGCAAGAAATCAGCCATTATAATAGCTAGTTGCACATCATGCAAACAAGATACAAAAGAGCAATCAATTGCAGCATTGAAGCCAAAACAAAAAGAGATTGTCAAAAATGATGTTGTAGATATTGTAAAAGAAGTACCTGAGCCAATATTTGAAATAAAAAATGAAGTCATCAAAGAAAAAAATATCGAAGTATCAAAATACAATGAAATCGATAGTAAAATGTACAATGGTGAACAAAATTCAAAAGTGTATTATCGCGATAAAGAGTGTGACTCTAGCCATATTGTGCCTGTGCAAAATATTGAATTAGCAAAAACTATCGAAGATGAAATTAAAAGATTATTTTCACTTAGTTGCTACCATGTTGATGTTGTAGAAGTTGATATTATTGATAATAATGCTTTGATATTTATTGATGGTGATGATGTTGCTCTGTTGATTGGAAAAGATGGTTATAGATATAATGCTATTTCTTATATGCTTTTTAACTGGCTATATGCAAAATATGAACTATTTGTAAAGCTTGAAATAGCATCATTTGTAACATCTCAAGAAGAAATGATAGCCAGTATGTTACTTCCAGTAATTGATAAAATTAATAGTGATGGAAAAGGACGAACAAGACCATTTAAGGGCATCTTGATACAAATTGCACTTATGCAACTTAGAATTGCATTTCCATCTAAATATGTTGCAATCAAAAAGAATAAAAATGGTGATAGATATATAATAGTAAACGATTTTAATAGCAAGCCTAATGAATGATACAATTGTTTCAATAGCTACTGCTCATGGGGCTGCATCTATAGCAATTGTTAGGTTAAGTGGTAAAAATGCTCTATTGATAGCACAAAAAATTGCACCGAATGTAACTATTGTTCCTCGTTATGCTCATTTAACTTCTTTATATTCAAGTGATAATAATATCATTGACCAAGCAATCGTAATATATTTTCAAAACCCACAAAGTTTTACAGGTGAAGATGTAGTTGAATTTCAATCTCATGGTGGCATAATAGTTGCTAGTAGAATTATTGAAACCTCATTGTATTATGGCGCTAGATTAGCTACAGCTGGTGAGTATTCAAAAAGAGCTTTTCTCAATGGTAAAATAGACCTCACGCAAGCAGAAGCAATTGCAAAATTAATAGAAGCTAAAAGTGTAGATGCGGCAAAGTTATTAGCAAAACAACTTAAGGGTTCTCTTGCAAAATTTGTAGATGAGAGTAGAGATTTATTGCTAACTATAATGGCTCATAGTGAGGTTATGATAGATTATGCAGAGGAAGATTTACCCGAAGATATTATAGATGGAATAGCTAAAAAACTTGAAAATTTACAAAACACTATGGATGATTTAGTCTCTTCTAGTTTGCGTAGAAAAGGGCTTATTGAAGGTTTTAAAGTAGCTATTATTGGAAAACCTAATGTTGGTAAAAGTTCTTTATTGAATGCAATTTTAAGCTATGATAGGGCAATAGTGAGTGATATTGCTGGCACAACAAGGGATACTATTGAAGAACAAGTTAGAATTGGTACACATACAATTCGCCTTGTGGATACAGCTGGCATTAGAGATTCTGATGATGCCATAGAAAAAATAGGCGTATCAAGGTCTATTAGCTCACTAGAAGAAGCTGATGTTGTTATTGCACTATTTGACTCAAGTCGTGAATGGGAAGATGAAGATAGCGAGATTGTTAGATTATTATCTGGCTTAACCTCTTCTCAAAATATGATAATTGCACTAAATAAGATTGATTTACCTAGATGTTTACAGAGTGAATTTTTAAGTGTAAATCAATATATAAATGTTAGTGCTAAAGAAAACTTTGCTTCTTTAGCAACTGAGCTAGAGAAGTTATTGGATAAAACAGGATCTGGAGAAGAGTTAATGTTGGTTTCTACTAGACAAATCACAGCAGTATCATCAGCTAAAAACTCAATCCTGGAGGCTAAAAAGCCATTATTAAACGGTGAGTTAGAGATTTTTTCATATCATATTCTTGATGCTATTAGATATATTTCATCTATATCTAGACCATATGATAATGATGAGATTTTAGATAAAATGTTTAGTGAATTTTGTTTAGGCAAATAAAATTTTATTTGCCTATTAATTAAGATTTTTATTTAGAATTTTAGCAGCTTCTTTGGCGTGATATGTGATGATTATATCAGCGCCAGCCCTTTTTATACCTAAAAGAGTTTCCATCATTACTTTATCATAATCTATAATTCCAGCAGCTCCAGCAGCCTTTAGCATAGCATATTCACCACTTACATTATAAGCAGCCAAAGGCAATGAAGTGTTTTCTCTAACATCTCTGATTATATCTAAGTATGCTAGGGCAGGTTTGACCATTAGCATATCAGCTCCTTCATTTTCATCAGCAATACTTTCCCTAATAGCTTCTTTGCGATTGGCTGGATTCATTTGATAAGTGTGCCTATCTCCAAAACTAGGTGATGATTCAGCCACATCTCTGAAAGGACCATAGTATGCAGATGCGAATTTACTACTATAGCTCATAATAGGCAAATTGATAAAACCTGCATTATCCAAGCCAGATCTAATAGCAGTAATCATACCATCCATCATACCACTAGGTGCAATAAGGTCAACACCTGCTTTGGCATGAATTACTGCTTGATTTGCTAAATTTATTAGGGTAATATCATTATCAACACTATGCGTATGTGGATCTAGAACACCACAATGACCATGGTCTGTATACTCACAAAAACACAAATCAGTGACCACAAACATATTAGGATATTTGGCTTTAATTGCTTTAACAGTTGAGGCTATAATTCCATGTTCACACATAGCGTCACTACCTACACTGTCTTTTATATCTGGAATACCAAATAAAATGATAGCGTTAATACCAATTTTATTAATTTCTTCACACTCAATAAGAATTTCATCAATACTCATTTGATACACACCAGGCATTGAGCTAATCTCTTTTTTAATACCAGTTCCGCTTCTAGCAAATAGTGGGTATATAAAATCTTCTACTCGTAAATGAGTCTCTGTAAGCATTGCTCTTAGAGTTGAATTCATTCTATTTCTTCTAAATCTCGTAAACATAAAATTTCCCCTTGTGAATTATTAAGCCCAAAATGACAAACTATAAATGCATTTTTACACCAATAGTATAATTGGCATTGTCTAGTTTAGATGCATCAAAATTGTTCAGTTTAATATCACCAGCATAATCTGTATATCCAGTATAAAAGGAGATATTTGAATTGTAATTATAATTTAATTCAAGACCATAAGTAAAATTTGTTGAATCATCACTTAATGTTTCAGCTGTATTTTTGACTGTAAATTTACCATTTGTTCTGTTTAAACCAGCCTTTGGCGTGATAGAAAAGGTATCCGTTAGTGGTAGCGTGTATGTCGCATAAAGACCATATCTGGCTATATCTTCATTGGATAATTCAGAATGTTCTGTTATATTTTTAGTATATTCAAGTCTCACTCCAATATCACCAATAACTTTTAGTTCTCCAAAACCTGTGAGCATATCTCCACCGTTATCACCTTTTGAGTATCCTGCGCCTAGAGTCGCAAAACTTGATGCAAATAATGAAGTTGAAAAAGCCGATATGGCAATGAATGATATAATTATTTTTTTCATGTCAGTCTACTTTAAATTTGAAATTGCCAAAATTATATCATAAAATAAAAACATAAACCTTTGCATGAAAGTTTAATCATACAATGCTATAATCCGAACATGAAACAAAATATTGAAATATCCAAAATAGCAACACTACCAACTCGTAACGGAACTTTTAAGATACAAGCATTCAAAGATGGCATTCAAGAGAATCTTGCAATATTCACAGATCCACTTCCTGAAATACCAATGGTAAGGGTGCACTCTGAGTGTGTCACTGGAGATGTTTTTGGCTCACAAAAATGTGATTGTGGTTCTCAGCTTGACGCTACTATGAAAATGATAGCCCAAAATGGTGGAATGCTTATCTATCATCGCCAAGAGGGGCGAAATATAGGGCTTGTAAACAAGGTAAATGCGTATGCCTTGCAAGATCAAGGCTACAACACGGTTGAAGCAAATGTGCATTTGGGCTTTAATGCTGATGAGAGAACATATGATGCGATTGAATTTATATTAAACTATTTCAACTTAAAGAAGATTAAATTAATAACAAATAATCCAAGTAAAATAGCAAATATAAAGGGTGCCCAAATTGTTGAGAGAATCCCAATGATTACGGAACCAACAGAATGTAATAAAGACTATCTTAGCGTAAAAAAAGCAAAAATGGGGCATATGCTTTAATGGTGAAGATATGAGTATTTCTGTAGAACTTAAAAATAATAATATCGTATTAGATAGTTTTATAATTGATCAATTGGATAAATTTGTACTTATTTTAAATGAGTGGAATATGACACATAATCTAACTGGAGCAAAAACAATAGGCAGTATTGAAAATAATATTATAGATGCACTAATGCCTATTAATTTTATGCAATTCCCACAAAGTATTCTTGATGTTGGCACAGGAGCTGGTTTTCCAGGATTGGTTTTGGCGATTGCTTTACCAAATTCTCATTTTACGCTTTGTGAACCATTACAAAAAAGGACAGCTTTTTTGAGATTTGCCATGATGGAAATTGAACTTAACAATGTAAGCATTGTTGGCAAAAAAGTTGAAGAGCTAAAAGATAAGAAATACAAATTAATTACTTCAAGGGCAGTAACAAATACTAAGTTATTGCTAGATTTAACCTCAAACATAAGAGACTGTGATACACAATATCTTTTATATAAAGGTAGTCGTGTATTTGATGAACTTTCAGATATATCGCAATATCAACCTACATATGATATAATTGAAAAGAATTTTAGAAATTATCTTCACATAAAGAGTTTGAATGTTATTTAAATTAGTAGTTTTTGGATTTGTAGCAATATTGGCTTATATGTTTTTTACTGGAAAATTGGGTCAATTGGCGAAAATAAAAAAACAAAAAATAGATGCAACAAATATGATTGAGTGTGAAACATGTGGTTCATATGTTGCAGAAAAAGATGCTGTGCATGCTAATGGTAACAGCTACTGTTCAAAATCTTGCCGTGATGCGTAGTATTCTATAATGTTAATATTTGGACACAAATGGATACCATCACCCATTTTTACAAAGATTGAAATTTTAGAAGATATCAAAAATACACCATCAAATAGTATTATAGTTCTTGATATGCCAAATGATAGTTCTATACATTTGTATCAACATTGCAAAGAAAATAGTGTACCCTTTGCATTTATTGTTTCATCATTGGCTGATGCAGTTATATCTAGTAATTTAGGTGCTTTATATGCGATTTGCTATGAGAAAGATAAGGCTTTAAAGTTGCAAAAATTAGCAGATAATTATCTATTGGATATGAAAATATTATTTGTGATTTCTACATTTGATGAGATTGAAGAATTTGCGGGACTAGGCGTTGATGGTGTTATTATTGACAGCCTAATATGAAGAGATATTTTTATATCACAAACTCACTAATTATATTAAAT